>JAYZEI010000100.1:0-7158 GCA_036337375.1 Planctomycetota bacterium
ATAAATTGGCTCTGGGTGCAGACGAGCCGTTGAAGCAGGCCGCCATTGCCGAACTGGCCGCCTCGGCGGCGGATGCCATGGCCGCGGCGCAAATCGAGGTTGCCGAGCACTGGTGGAAACTGGCGGACGCCGCCAAGGACCGCGAGCAGACGGCTTTCCGCCAGCGGGCCGGCTATTGGTACAAAAAATCGCTGCCATCGCTCACCGAAGGCGGACTCCAGCGGCGGCGGGTTGAACTTCGCCTGAGCGAGTACGATCGCCTGGTGGCGAAGACAACCGTCAAGCCGGCCGGCGACCCGCTCGAAACGCCGGCCACTGAACCCGACGACGGCAACATTCCCAAATTTGCGCAGAAGTTTCTCGGCACGTACGTCTACAAGGCCTACGAAAAAAAATCCAACCAGCAAAACCAAACGATCTGGGAGTTCGATCTCGACTTTCAGGTCAAGGAGAGCGGCCGGCTGATCGGCACGTGGAAAGCCACCTCGGGAACCCGCCTCACCGTAACACCCTCGGCCGAAGGCGACAAACCATTTGACATCAAGCCGAAGGCCGCGGGCCGGATGATCGGCTCACGCGAGCGAACCGACAAAGAATGGCGATGGGAATTGACACGCCTCACCTCGCAACGATGGGAACACACGGACAAGGGTAATGAATTCCGCGGTAGAAGGTACAACGACGAAAAGAAAATCATCACCATTTACTCAAACGGTGGAATTGACGACCCGTTCAGCGACATCCGCTGGACGGGAAATTATGGCAGAGCGATAAAAATCGATCAGGGCGAGGGGAAAACGCTCGACATCGTTTTCAGTTCCCGCACGACCTATACGGGGAAGGCGGCGCACCCTTACGATGTGCCCTTCCTGGGGAAAGGGGTCACAAAAACCGATATCACCGGCAAGTTGATCCCGCCCGGGCAGCAGAGTAAATTCGCCACTCCGCGACAGGAGCCCCGGCGAGAGAGATTTCCGCCAGACGGGGACGAATTCTAATCGGCGCGTCGCTGATCGCGCCTCGATTTCTCTTTCCGGCAACCAATCGATTGTCGTTGCGCTGCGGTGCTGCCGCTGGTAGCCGTGTTGGTGTACCATGCCCACCAAGAATTGCCCGTCGTTGTGAGCGAGTTGCCAACCACCACCACCCTTCGTCGAAAAGGCGGGTGCTGTGCCAAGGCATCGCTTTGTTTGTCGCGGACGGTGCGAACACGGCCCCGCTCGGCATCCGCATCCCATGCCGGTTACATTTCCAAAAAGCACGAGGACGACTGCTATGATCAGGCTCTGCTTCGTCATGGCCGGGGCAATCGGGATCCTTCAAACCGCGGACGCTGATGAAGATCTGCTGAGCGGCCACCCCCGCGAATCTTACCGGAATGTCATTGACATCGGCGCGATGGAGGAGGCGCTGCGTGAAAGTTTGGCGGCGCACGACCGTTATTCTTTCTCGCGCAGCTGGTGGCAGTGGGACCGCTTGCGATGCCGCTACGTGGACGGAGATCGCAAGGATCGGAACGCCTTGAAGATTCTCCGCGCCGTCTTCCGCGGATTGATCCTCGACTGGCATCGCAGGCTGCAGGCAAAGGGTGAGGGCGACCTGCTGTACATCTTCTTCACGACGGTGAAGGGGAACAAGAACGAACGGATCCTGGATATCGACAACCGCAAGCTGCAGCGCGACCTGCACGGCGGCGGATATCACGGTGGCTGGGGCGGCGCGGCGCGGATGCGAATCTACGCAGAGTTGGCCGATCAAAACATGCTGACCGCAGAAGAAAAAGAGCGATTCCGACAGATCGTCCACCAGAGCCTCGAGCCCAAGTTCCTCGATTTCAAGAAGGGCGCGCAAACGGCGAACAACCACTCGTTCGGTAACGGCGGCGGTGTCGCGCTGGCTCTCAAACTGTTTCCCGACGCGCCGCAGGCCGCCGCGGCCCGCGGGTGGCTGGACCGCGTCTGGGGACATCTGGCGGATTTCGGCGACTGGGCCGAGTGGAACTATTACCCCTATGGCCCGATATTTTTGCACGGCATGTTGGATATCGCCGAAGCAACCGGGCGAATCGAATCCGACCGCGGGTTGATCAACGCGTTGGGAGATCGATGCCTCGGATTCGTCCACGGCGGCGGCGTCCGTGGAAATCCCAATTCGGGCGCGCCGGTGCGAAAGGATCTCGCGGCGGTTTACCGAAACCCGTGGGACGTCGGCTACTACGACGTCGAGACATCCGGCCGCGACGGGCACTTCTGGTATCGGCTCGCGCAGCACTACAAAAATCCGCATTATCTCTGGGCCGCCGAACAAGTTGCTTTGGGCGGCCGCCCGCCCAGCGGTGAGGTTTCGGCCGAATATATGTCGGCCTACAACCGTCGGTTTGCCTGGTTCATCGCGCGAAAGATCGGGCCGCAGTTACCCGCCAGCCGCGCCTCGATCGGGCTGCTCAGCGGCGGCAAGCACAAGATTCCCGAGCGGCTCTACCTGAACGCCGGCCGCCGGTCCGGCAAACCGTTTGCCGCCTTTTTTCTCTACGACAAAAAAGACGAACACCTGGACAACGTGGCGGGGCACTTGTACGAATACACCGTCAATGGAGCCAAGTTTCTGCACACTTCCGGAAAGTACAACAATGTCTACTCGGACAACGACCTGAGGGGGGGCGGAACGGGCGAAGAAAGCCTCGATCTGCTGCTGGTGCTGCACAACCGCCACAAGTTCCCGCTGCATCCCGACCGCCTGGGCGACCGGCGCGACTTTATGCGGCGCGGATCGATCAGGCACCTGCCCGATGCGGCCGTGGCCCAAAACAACGCCGCGGGCGATTCGTTCGGCCAATTCGCATTCGACAACTATTACGGTCCCGGCAGCCGCTGGACCCGCCGGGCGGTGCTGACCGCCGAAGGTGTTCTCGTGGTCGCCGACGCGTACACGGCGGGTCGGTCGCTTAAGAATGAATACCAGGCTGGGCCCGTCTGGCATCTGGCCAGCGAAGACGAAACCTCCACCGGCCCCCAGGACCGCAATTGGTTCGACGCTCCGGCCCTGGACCAGGCCTGGTGGCAAACCGACACGTTGCGGGTCGTACTCTACATCCACGACGACGATGGACTGAAGTTCGGTACGCTCCGGCAATCCAATTCGCAGGACGTTCATCCCAACGTCACCGCATTTGCCGCTCGTCCCATTACGGCAGCTCGTCCCGAACGTTTTTTGAGCATCTTCGTTCCGCACCGTTCAACGAAGCGGCCCGAGCAGATCGTCTCGGGCATCCGCACTAGCGTTGACAAGTCGGGTGATTACGCCGCCACCATCGGCTCCGTCAACGTCTCAATTGCCGACGGCGGCAAGTGGGGGGTAACTCGATAACGGTCACTTTACGTGGTGGCCGCCGCCGCTGCGCCAAGTTAAAATCGCACCCATCAGCAAACCGGCCTCATCCGCATCTTGGAGAAAAGTGATGTTCAAAGAAAAACAGCCTCGGTTATCGGCAACCATTGCGTCGCTCGCATTCTTGAGCGCAGCCCTGTCTTTTCCAACATTGGACGCAGCGGAGCCGACCACCGCGGCGGGTCATCCCGCAGAGGGTAAAATTGATCCGCATCTGGGTGAACCCAGCCTCGAATTGCAACAGGTCTTTCGCGGCGAGCGATTTCCAAACGTCGTCGTGGCCGTTGACGGCACGATCGTTTGCACCTTCGGAAGTTCCAGCGTCCGCGCGCGGCGCAGTGAAGACGGCGGCAAGACCTGGGGCGACGAAATCACCATCGCCAAGCCCGGTTTTCAGTGCGGGGGTCTGACGGTCGATGAAAAAAGCGGCGACATCATCGCTTTCGTCGAAGACCATCATCCGCCCGCCCCGCTGAAAGTCTTTCGCAGTACCGATCACGGCAAGACTTGGAAGCAGCAGGAAACCGTGATCAACAAGGACAGTAAAGGCAACGTCCCTTCGATGCACATGAACGACCACGGCATCACGCTGCGGCACGGCGAGCACAAAGGCCGCCTGATCCGCCCGTCGCGGTGGTACGCCGGCCGCAACGCCCGCGATCGTTGGCCACACCACTACACCAACGCCATCTATAGCGACGATGGAGGTAAGACTTGGAATACCAGCGATCCGTTTCCGGCGAACGGGACGGGCGAAGCAACGGTGGCGGAACTTTCCGACGGCACGGTTTACTACAACTCGCGCCGGCACTGGGCCGAAGAGGGTGCCAACCCGCGGCGTCGATGGACCGCCATCAGCAACGATGGCGGCGTGAGCTGGAAAGACTTGAAGAACGTTCAGGTGCTGCCCGACGGGCCGCAGGACACCAACTACGGCTGCATGGCTGGACTGGTGCGGTTGCCGGTGGCCGGGCGGGACATTCTCATCTACAGCAATTGCGACAGCCCCGGCGGCCGGCGGCTCGGCACCGTGTGGGCCAGCTTCGACGGCGGTAAGACGTGGCCGTTGAAGCGGCTCGTCTTCAAGGGTAGCTTCGCCTACTCGTCGATCAACGCCGGACGCCCCGGAACAGACAGCGAAGGCTGGGTCTACCTCCACTTTGAAGGGGGCCCCAAAGGCGGCTCGACCGTGGCCAAATTCAACCTGAATTGGCTGCTCAAGGGCGAAGCCACCGGCGACGGCAAACCGCCGCAAACGCTCCAGTAGAATTGCAGCACAACTCGAATTGCGTCGCGGGTGAACTATTCGGAATTTGGGAATGGGATCGATGAGCCGCCACGACGCAATCGGCACGCCATACCAGTTGGCTGCCGACAAGATCCGGAGTTTTCAGGAAAACGGATTCCTGCTCCTGCCCGGGGTGCTGGACGCGGCGAACCTGGCGGCACTTTTGGAGGAATGTACGCAGGTCTGGCGGCGGGAAAAAACTTCGTTTGATCCCGACGCCAGCTGGCTGCAAAATGCCCTCGTGCGGGATATCCACCACCGATCGGCCCTCGTCCGCCGCTACTACTTTGAAGGACCGTTGGTCGACGTCGCCCAGCAGTTGGTCGGGCCGAACATCAAGGGTGCGGCCTCACAGCTGACCTTTAAAATGCGCGGCAATACGCAGTCGTTCGGCTGGCATCAGGACAACGGCTATGGCCAACTCGATCCGGCCAACGCGATTTCGACGCTGACCGCACTGGACGATGCGGACGAGGAAAACGGTTGCCTGTGGATCATTCCCGGCTCGCATCAGCGGGGACAAATTGACATCTCGGGCCGCCTTACCGCTGAGAGCAAGGCGGCCGGAAAGGATCTGAGTGTTGAGGTAACAGACGGTGACGAGGCAATCTCCCTGCCCTTCAACGCCGGCGACGCGCTTGTGCTGCACTGCCATGTATTGCATCGCTCGGAAGGGAATCGCTCGACCGACCGCGACCGCCGCATCCTATTTTTGCGCTACGCCGATGCCGATGCCGTAGAAGTCTACAACGAACGCCGCCCGCGGCTCGGCCCGCTACTGCGGGGAGCGACACGGTTCCCCGAAGTCGCAGCCTTCGAGGGCGAGTTGAAATTCAAATCATGAAGACGAAACACCTAGCATCAAGAGCGTACACCAAACCCCAAGCGATGGTGGTATTCGTACCGGCGACTCGGCGGCCAACCAGGATGAGGTCGAACCGGAAATCCGCTGGCCATCCCACCCGGAAGAAGCAGCAAATTGAGCCTCCGATCAACCGCACGGTGATAATCAGGAAGCCTTAGCAGATCGGCACCGGGGAGAATGTTTTTGGCGATATCCGAACAACGATTTTCGACATTTCTGATTTGTGCTGTAAGTTGTCTGGCTGGGTGTGGGACGGGGGAAGAAGTTCCGCAGCCGCCGCCTGCGTCGAAGGCCGCCCCCGACAATAAGGAAGAAATAATCACCTCTGACGAGGCTGCCAATCAGCTGTTCGACGAGACGCTGAAATTGATTGCCCGTGGAGAGGCAGCGGGCCCGGAATTTGTCACCGCCGAGCATTACGAAAAGGCCTTGGAGAACATTCGCAAAATAGTCAAAAAGCACCCTGAATCTGCCATTGCCCGGCAGGTGATCTCCAATGAAAAACTATTCTTAGGGAAGTCGCTGACGCAATTTGAGGATCACGTGAAGGGGGTGCGCGAAGCCACTCGGGATGTAGAAGTAACTTTGCCGACGAACCCGTCCGCTACGACCCTGGGCAGCAGATCCAAAATCATTGTGATCAACGTCAATCGGGACGGCAGCTACGTGGTGGGAGCCCGGGCAATGAAACTCGACCAGATCGAGATATTGCTCGAGAAAGCGGTTCAGAAAGACCCCGATCAGAAAGTGCTCGTCCGCGCGGATGGCGATGCCCTGAATAGGTACGCCAACGATGTTGTAATCACCACCAGGGCCGCCGGTGTCAGAGAGTCACACCTGTCGGTTAAGCAACAACTCCAATGAGGCTTTTCTTCAATCTCACAATCGACAGCAACGAGACAGATTTCTTGTTTCAACACGAAAAATCGGTTCTGGTTGTCTACGCTCGCGCGGAGATACGCGGCCGGCGGTTGCTCGCCTCCGCCGCCGAGGGCAATTTCCCCGGTTCCGACTTTGCTTACAATGCCCGCAAGGGCTGCTAAACTAACCCACCCAGACCAAACCGGACTCCGGTCATCATGACGAAATCTCATACATCACGGCGTGAATTTTTGAAGGTGACCGGCGGAATGACTCTCGCCGGCTCCGCCCCGACAATTCTGGGGGCGGACGACAAGAGTGGTTCGAGGCCGCCGGTGATTGGTCCCGAAGGTTATCGGTACGAAGTGCATCACGATTGCATGCAGATCCCCAGGCACATTCGCTGGCAGGATACGCACGGAGTCGCCGTCGATGCCGCCGGGCTGGTCTATGTAAAACATCGCACGAAGACAGCCGCACCGCAGGACGCCGTGGTCGTGTTCGACGGCCGCGGCAAGTTCGTCCGGTCGTTCGGAAAGGAGTTTCACGGGGGCGGGCACGGAATCGATATTCGACGCGACGACGGCGAGGAGTTCCTCTATCTCTGCGACAACAAGGGTTATATTGCCAAGAGCACGTTAAAAGGCGAGATCGTCTGGAAGCAGCAGGCGCCGCAGATCGCGCCTTACAAAAACGCCAGACCGTTTGAAGTAAAAACCCCGGGCAAATACGGCAAGGGACGCCTGTTTAGCCCGAC
>JAYZEI010000101.1:0-45272 GCA_036337375.1 Planctomycetota bacterium
TAATAGCCCGTCGCGAATGGTGCGGCGGTCGCCAGCGGACAGTGCGTCATGCAGATAGTCGAAGGCGATGATTTGTTCCGCTTCGATTCTGTAAAAAATAGTTCCCATCCACGGTCTCCCGCCCGCGAAGAATTTGGGATCGTCGAGTCTGTCTTTGAAAGCATTGACCCTGGTACTTGAAAGATTCCCGAGCAGCCATTTGGTCGCAGCGGGAACATACTTGGCGTCGCGCTCGCGCGCGAAGAGGAATGCCGCCGCATAGCCGTCGCCGCCATCCGCTTTTTTCTTTAACTGCTCGTATTCCTGCTTCGCCCATCCTTCGCGAGCTATGAGCCCGCGAATGCGTTGCCGCTCAGCCTCGGGCATCATATAAGGTCGCCCATGTTTTGGCTCCGCGGGCAACGGCAGTGCCGGTTCCTCGGCAAAAGTTTTGAGGGTGGATACAACGACCGCCGTGGAGCAGAGAATGGCGGTTAGGGTGGCCTTGGTCATTTTCATTGTTTCCGTTCATGGTTTTCTGAAGTCGTAACACACGATGGTTCCAGTTTCAGTACGCCAGAAGATGCGGCCGGCGATAACCGGTGGCTCCATCAGTACCTGGTAGCTGGTGGTCAGGGGTTCCTTGGGGTTCCATGGACCGGAGAGTTTTTTGAAGTTCTTCGGGTCTGCCGAATAGAGGTTGAAGGAGGCCCGGCTGCCGTGGGACCAGTCGATGCAGTGCAAAAGTTTATCCTCGACCAATTGAAACCAGAAGTCGTTCTCCCGCGGCTCGTCAACCAGCACCTCGCCGGTGTCCTCTTTTGCGATGATGAAGCGGCGGTCGGTGGTTTTGTCCGGTCCGCCAGTGGTGTGATACACGTAACCGTTGCGAAGCACCGTGCGTGGACGGGCCAGACTGTCGCTCCAGGTGGGGGTCAGGAAATGGGGCTTGTCGGGCAGGGTCCAGGCATGGGTGGCTCCCTTGGGAGTGATCCTGTAGGCCCCGAGCAGGCCGAAGGGCGCTTGCCCGTCGGCGTTCTTCGGTGAGGATCCGTTGGGGTTTTCCTTCATGATTTTGCTGCCGACGTTGACCAGCACGTGATTTGCCGAAGGGGCCAGGTTGAACTGGGTGGAGTGCAGGCCATCGACCTTCCAGAGGATCTTGCCGGCCGCCGGGTCGACCAGGTTCAACTGAGCTTCGCCCGGCTTACCGCCTGTAGCACAAAGCAGGTACTCCTTCTTTTCATGCCGCCACACGGTCGGGGTGTTCCAGCGGGAAATGACGTTGGGCAATTCCCATTTCCTCTTTCCATGGGCGGGATCCAGCCCGAGCAAGGTAGTTTGGCGGGGAACGACGAGGGTGTCAGCGGCAAAGACCAGCGATTGTTGCCAGCCGTAGTTTGCCGAGGCCTGCAGCACGTGCGACTTGGCCAGCTGCTTGGTACGCTCCTCGATCATTTTTGCCTCCGGCTCCGTTTGCCAGAGCTTCTTCCCGTCGGACGCCCGGTAGGCAAACACGCGCCCGGTCGTGCCCATGCTGAATATGTTGCCGCCGTGGTAGACCGGGGCGACTTGGAACCCCAGTCGTTTGCCCACTCCCCAGACGAAACCACCCGGTTCGGCTGCCTGCCACAGGGTCTGGCCCGTCTTTGCATCCAAGGCAATCAGTAGATCGTTCGCTTCCAAATGGGCCTTGGCCGAGGTCGGATTCTTCTTCGATTGCTCGTCGTAGGCAAGAGCCTGTACGTCGTAGAGTTTGCCGGCCGGCTTGAAGGTGGTGGCGAAGACCTTGCCCTCGGCCACGATCGGTGCCGCCCAGCCGCCGGGAGTGGCCTTCGCGTTGGGGCCGAGGATATCGAGAATCTTCTGCACTCGGTCTTCCGCCGTTTTCCCCTTGAAGGAGCCGGTGGTGTGCTTGGCCCGGCCGAAGTCGTTGGTCTCACTTTCCCAAAGCAGTCGCGATTTTGAAAGATCGTCGACCAGTTGGGCCCCGGTCCGGGGAACGCGGTAGTTGCCGTAGGGGCCCTGCATGGTGGGCCATCCGAGCTTCCAGGCTTCCTCTTCAGAGATTGGTTCCTTGGCGAAAGAAGACGTAACCATCGAGGTGGCTACCAGGACGGCGAGGAGCAGTGGATTTGGCATGATTTTCCTGGTGGTTTCTATTTAGTCAGCGGCGACGGTGAATGCGTGGCTTGCCAAGAGGAAGATTCCAAAAGGACTGAAGGTTCTGAAGTTCAATTAACGATCAAGGTATTCGGGCGGGAACGCAGCGTCGAACCGTCTTCCGCCTGGGCTTTGAGGTAAAGGGGATAAAACCCGGGCTTGGAAAACTTCACCGTCAGCTTGCCGACTTTCAGTTCGCCAAGTTTGTCTGCCCCGGAGAAGACCTCGATCGGGCCTGCGGTCTTTGGTTGGCCCGCAACTTCCACTTCGATTGCCTCGCCCACTTTGCGGAGGATGAAGGGCTGGCCGTCCCCGAGGCCCGGGGGATTCTTCAGCTTGAGCTGCGGTTTAAAGGTGACGAAGGCTTGCCACGCATGAGCCGTCTTGGCATCGGGAAACCAGCAGGCCTTGGTCTTGTCGCCCTTGAATTCAGCGTAGGGGGCAATGGCCGATCCGCCTTCCTGCCACTGGGAGACGTCGCCCAGCCAACCGTCCTTTTCGTCGAACGGTTTCAGGGGTTCGCCCGGCTTGCCGAGACGTTGCCGGATCGCTGTGTCGAAAAGTAGCATGATGAGGTTATTGGCCCGGGCGAACTCATGTTTGCGTCCCCATTGGGGAGCGATCCCGAATAGTCCGCCCTGGGCTCGCGCTTCCGGCAGCTTGGCCATTAGTCTCTCGTATTGTTTGCCATCACGATCCCCGAATACGGTGAGCATGGGAATCTCCATCGACCGGGCATCCCGAGGCCCCACTTCCAGGCATACCGGCCCGACGGCGATGACGCGGTCAGGCATATGCTCGGCAATACGGGTGCTCATGCCTGCCCCGGCAGACATTCCCTTTGGGCACATCTTGGCCTGAGTCAGTTCCGCATGCCCGCTCTCCTTGGCAAAGGTCGCCAGGGCGATGTTGATCATTCCCGGAATTTCGTCGTTCTTGGCCCCGAAGAAGTTTGCCGCGAGCATGCCGAAGCCCCAGTGCCGGCAGGCCGCCTGCCAATGCTTCTGGGTTACTGACTTGGTGTAAAAGGGATCGAAGGCCACCCCCCGTATCGTCTTTACCCCCTCCGGCAGCCAGATGCGAAAGGGCACATGCTCTAAACCACCCTCGGTCGAACGCTTGCTCTCCTTTTTCGGCACCCGCAGCTTGACGAGCGTGTCGAGGTACACATCCTCGGCTGAAGCCGGCACGGGGGCAGGAATCACCAGGGCCAGCAGGACAACTTCCATCGCAACGAAACGAAACTGAGGTGTGGAAAGGCGTTTCATAAAAACCATCCGCCGCGATATGAACCCAGCCGACGGGCTAGATTTGAACCCAGCCAACAGGCTATGCGGTGCCACGGGTGAGGGCAAGGAGAGGGTGCCCTCTGGTTGCTTATCGCCCGGGGCATCGCTTAGAGTGATACCCCAGGACGGTTTCGGCATGAAGGACAACAAGGTTGATGCAGCCTGCCAGAGAGGACCATTAAAGGAACTTCTCAGCTGAAGTGCTTCCTTGGTTGGGTATTCCAATCGTCGCCCGGCGAGCGTGTAGAATGAGGGTCGAAACATGGCTGGACACGGCCGGACGGGGGCCGCAGGACGAGGCGGCGGCAATTTCAAGGTTTGGTAACAATCACGACATCCGACAACGATAGGCTGCCCGACGATTTGATGAGCTTGCCGATTGCTTTTTTCCGAAAAGTCCTGCCCGGATTGCTGGTAATCCTGGTCGCGTTCGACGCGATGCGGGCGGTGGAACCGTCGACTCACCCCGACACCGCTCTTTTCAACGGCAGGGACCTCAAGGGATGGTCGACGACGCAGGCCAACTTGTGGTCGGTCGAGGACGGGGTCATCGTCGGTCGTAGCGACCGGGCGTTGGCGGGCAATGAACTGCTCTGGTCCGCGCTGGAGCTGGAGGATTTTTATCTTGCCCTGGACGTGAAGCTCACGCCGCACAACTCCAACGGGGCCATACAATTTCGCTCCTGGCCGGGCGCTAATCCGGGCCTGGCAATCGGTTACCAGGCGGACATGGGGCACGTCGCCGGGCACGGCAACCTCTGGGGCCGGTTATTCCATGAGGGTGGCCGTGGAATACTCGATTGGAATACGCACGGAGCCAAGGTCGTCAAGCCCGGCGATTGGAACCGCTACGAGATCCTGGCCGTCGGGCACCGAATCTGGACCGCGGTGAACGGCACGCTGTGTACCGCGATTGAAGATCCCCAGGGCGAGTTGTCGGGGAAGATTGCACTGGAGATCAATCAAGGCGCACCGAAAACTGTGCGGTACCGCGTCGCAGCGTTCACGCCCGCTCCGGCGATCAAGCTGGCCGGTTTGAACGAACCGCAATTGCTGGCACGTCTGAAAAAGTTGCCGCCGCCCAAGCCTGCGCCGTTCATCGTCGCCGAAGGCCTGGAGGTTAAACCGTTTGCAACCTACCAATTATCCAATCCCGCCAGCATTGACGTCGATGACCGTGGCCGCATCTGGGTCGCCGAGGCGTTCAATTACCGCAAGAAGGTCCGTCGAGCGGGTGACCGTATTCTGATTCTCGAGGACCGCAACGGCGATGGGAGAGCCGACAAGACCAAGGTCTTCTACCAGGATCCCGACATCGACGGATTGCACGGGGTCTGCGTGCTGGGCAACAAGGCGATCGTTTCCGCACCGGACAGAATTCTCCTGCTCACCGACACCGATGCAGACGACCAGGCCGACCGGAAGCAGGTCCTGTTTACGGGAAAAGTGTTACACCCGGTTGCCGGGCAGCACGACCATGCAATTCATGCGGTGATGTTCGGACCGGATGGGCGGCTCTATTTCAACTTTGGCAACTACAACGCGGAACTGCGTCGCGAGGATGGATCGCTGGTCAAGGATGTTTTCGGCAATCCCGTCAATAACAGCCGCCGGCCTTATCAGGAGGGGATGGTCATTCGCTGCGAGCTGGACGGCAGCCGCGTCGAGGTGCTGGGGCACAATTTCCGCAACAACTGGGAGGTGACCGTCGACTCCTTCGGTTCGTTGTGGCAGTCCGACAACGACAACGGGTCGAGCTCCTGCCGCGTGAACTTCGTTATGGAGTATGGAAACTACGGTTATCGCGACGAGCAAACCGGTGCCGATTACCGGGTCCGGCGGACCAACATGGAAGCCGCCATGCAGCGGCGGATGTGGCACCAGAACGATCCCGGCGTCGTGCCGAACCTGCTGATTACCGGTTCGGGTGCGCCCACCGGTATCCTGGTTTACGAAGGCGACTTGTTGCCGGAGCCGTTTCGCGGGCAGATGATTCATGCCGAGCCGGGCCGCAACGTGGTGTGGGCGTTTTCCACCCAAAAGGTCGGCGCGGGATATTCCGCCGAGATTATTGAACTTGCCCGCAACGACGTGGACCGCGACTACCGACCCGCGGACGTTTCCGTGGCCCCGGATGGTTCCCTGTTTATCGCCGACTGGTTTGACCCGGTCGATTGCTGCCACCGTACGATCAACGATGCGGGACGCATCTTTCGCGTTGCTCCTCCCGGGCATGCCTACACGATTCACCGCTACGATTACCGGACCCCCGCCGGCGCCGCGCGGGCGCTGCGGAGTCCGAACCTGTCCGCCCGCTACAGGGCCTGGACCGCCCTGGCCGGGATGCAGGACCGGGCCCGTCCCCCGCTGGAAGTGATGGCGGCCGATCCGAATCCGCGATTTCGCGCCCGGGCCCTCTGGCTGCTGGCCGCCCTGGGGGATGGTAGCGGCCGGGCGATCGAGATGGCTTTGCGGGATCCATCCGAAGATGTGCGGGCGCTGGCACTGCGAATCGCGCGACGCCATCGCTTGCCCGTGGAATCTCTCGTGCGGCGGCTGGTTCGGGACGAATCGGCCCTGGTCCGCCGCGAATGCGCCATTTCCTTGCACCGGCTCGATTCGCCGGCATCGGTTTCGCTGTGGGTCGAACTGGCCGCCCAGTACGATGGCCGGGACCGCTGGTATCTAGAGGCGCTCGGTATTGGCCAGGCCGGCAAGCAGGCAGCCTGCCTCGATGCCTGGTTGAAGCGGGCCGGCGATGCCTGGAAGAGTCCGGCCGGGCGGATGATCGTCTGGCGGTCGCGGGCGGCGGAAGCGGCCACGTTGCTCGCCGAGCTGCTGCTCGACCCCGGTGTGCCGGCGGCGGAACATCCACGCCTGCTGCGGGCCCTGGATTTTCATAGCGGTCCACAAAAGCAAGCCGCGCTGACGGCGGTTCTCGAGGGTGATTCCAAACGCAACCCGGCGACCTACCTGGAAGCTTTCCAGCGGGCCACGCCGGAATGGCTCAAAGCACATCCGGAGGTGATGGAGCGGGTGGAGCCCGCCCTGCTCGCCAGCAAGGGAACGGTCACCTTCGTAGACCTGGTGGCGCGGTTCAATCGCCGCGACCTGATCGGCGATTTGATGGACATGGTGCAGAGTGACGGGGAAGGAAAAGCGGGCATTCGGGCGGTCGGACAGATCATCGCCTTTCAGCAGTGGGGCCCCATCCGGACGGCCCTGGCGGACCCGAGTCGCTCGGCGGCTTTCATCAAGGCGCTCGGTTACGTTGATAATCAGCATTCCAAAAAATTTCTCACCGGCGTCGTGACCAATGAATCGCAGCCCGAGGCGACTCGATTGCTGGCGATCGCGGCGATGGGCCAAACTTCGAATTCAGCCGGAGAACTCGTCAAGCTTGTCCAGCAGAATAAGCTGCCGAAAGAGTTCCTGGCTCCCGCTATCCGGGCACTGACTTTGTCCCCCAACCCCCATACCCGGATGTTTGCCGCCGGCCAGGTGCATCTTCTCGTTCCGGCGGAAGGCCGCTGGCCCCTGGAGAAATTGCTGGCCACCCCGCCCGACATCACCAAGGGATTCGCCGCGTTTCAAAAGGGCGGTTGTATCAAATGCCACAAAATTGGTGAGCGGGGTCAGGATTTTGGCCCGGCCCTCTCCGCCGTCGGCACCAGGCTCACTTCGAAGCAACTGTTTTCTGCCATCCTGAAACCGAGCGAAACGATCAGCCTGGGTTACGAGGGGGTGAGTGTCGTGACGGACGAAGGTACGCTGCACACGGGCTTTGTCACCGCGGAAACAAAAGACACATTGACGCTGCGGATTCCGGGCGGCTTGCCGAAAGAGATTCCCAAACGGAGTATCGATTTCCGCGAACGCCTGAAGGTCTCCCTGATGCCGGCGGGCATCGACGCCGTGCTGTTGCCGCGCGAACTGGTGGACCTCGTCGGCTGGCTGAAGACGCAGCGGGCGGCCGAGGCGAATTAAGTTGCCCTGGCTAGCGAATTGTGATCGCCCGGGAACAGCTGGCGTGAGTTAGTCCGAACGGTTCGGGAACACGTGGATCGTACGGCCCTCGCGTTTGTAGGACAGGCCGGCTTCGCCGAGCACCTTGGCGATGATTTGCTCGAGCGTCAGGTCGACCGCCTCGAGTTTGATGACCTGGTCCATGTCGATCTCGGCTGCAGCGATCGCTTTTTCGTCGCGGCGGATTTCGAGCGATTCCGCAGCGGCCAGAGTCTTCAGCAGTTGATTGAGCGGTGCCTCGGTTCTGAGGTCGTACTTTTTAGGCTTTTCATCTTTCGCCGGCAGGGGGTCGCTGGTCGCAATTTGGGCGCCGCCACGAAAGGCTGCGATTTGCTCGTGTGCTTCCAGCGTGCCCCGCACGCCGATGCGGTTGCCCGACATTCGGATCGTGACGTCCGGAACGGCCTTTTGCCATTCGCTGATTAACACTTCAGGCGATTGGCGGCCCACGGAGTAGAATCGATCGATGTAAACCTTCGCGGGAATCGGTCGCAGCTGCAGTTTTGTGGCAGCTGGGTCGAGGCGAAAGGTCATTCCGAAACCTGCGCAGAGTACCGTCAGTTGCTCCGCCAGGCCCATGGGCGGCAGCTCGCCGGCCGCCCATAAGTCGTGCGGCAGTTCGTCGGGATTGACGACGGTGATGCCATATTGCGCGGCCACGCCGGCGATCACTTCTCGCGGTATTGCGAGGTCCTGCCAGCGTACGGCATGCGGCTGCTGTAACGCGTTGCGTCGCGCGGCGGGGGATTTGCGAATTTCCTCTTGTCGCAGGAACGCCAGCGTCCGGAGGCGGCCGGTGGTTTCCGCCGGGCCGAAATAGGCGATCGGGCCGAGCCAGGTGAGGCCCAGCTCGTGCCCGCTGGCCAGCCGCTGCAGCATCGACGCCAGCGTGACATTTTGTACGGACAACTGAACAGTGCGGCCCGGATTTATGCGGCGGTCGAGGAACGTCGAAATTTTGTACTGTTTGGAAAAACTCGCAAGCGCCGCCCGCAACTCTCGGCCGGACCAGGTATTACTTACCGTGCTGTTGAGATGGCGTTTTAGATCTGCGGCACTGCGCCATTCGGTGGCGGAACAACTCTCCGTCGACAACCACGCGGCAGCAATTGCGACCAACAGCCCCCCGCCGAATGGAAAATAATGGCAGCGTGCGCGGCCATTGGCCGACCGATCGCAGTTAATGTGTCCGAAAGGGTACATGTCCGTAAACCGCGGTTAGCGCGGCCGGTTGCATCGACAAGGAATGCAATCAAGCCGCAGAGTAAATTCTATTTTAATGCGGGAATGATATTTTTTCGCCCTCAAATTGATGGCACTCCTGATTACACTCGAATGGGTTCGAACTAAACACGGGTCTTTATTAGGGGGAAGGGGATTTGCCGCGCCAACCGTCGTCGTCACCGGTCCTGATGACATTGTACGAGGAGTTCCTGAAGCACCAGGACGAAGCCTCGTACGGTCGGGCTGTCGCTGCGCGGTACGAAGCTAGTACGTTGCAGCGGCTGGCGCAGGTGGGCGATCGATATCGCCGCCGAGCGGCGGTGTTGGGGCTCGGGCTGTTGGGCGAGTACGACAGCAATCACGTGCTGGGCTGTGCGCTTAGTGATAAAGACCGAGGCGTGCGGCAGCTGGCCGAAGAGGCGATCGAATCGGTCTGGCTGCGTGCCGGAAACGACGCGCATCGCGACGACCTGCGCATCGTAATGCAGCGGATCGCCCAGCGAAAGTTCCGCGAGGCGGCGGAATGCGCGACGGAACTGATTGAACGGGCGCCGTGGTTTGCCGAAGTCTGGAACCAACGGTCGATCACCTATTATCAACTGGATCGCTACAGCGATTCGATCCGCGATGGCCGGCAGGCCCTGGAAATTAACCCGTATCACTTCGGCGCGGCGGTCGGAATGGCGAAAAGCTATTTGAAGTTGAACGACCACGTTTCGGCGTTAGAATGCTTTCGCCGCGCCTTGCGGCTCAATCCGAATCTCGAACAAGCTCGTGCCCAGATCGCATTCCTGGAAAAGTCGCTTAAGGACAAGAAGGATCGGTAGCCGGCCAACTTGAACTCATGGCCGACAAGGAAGGTCACCATGGATCGGTTTATCCTTTCGCTGGACCAGGGCACCACCTCCAGCCGCGCGATCATTTTCAACCACGACGGACGGGTGGTGGCCTCCGCGCAGCAGGAATTCGAGCAGATCCTGCCCGCTCCCGGTTTGGTCGAGCACGACCCCGAAGCGATTTGGTCGACACAGTTGGAAACGGCGCGGCGGGCCATCGCGAGTGCGGACGTCGACGCGGCGCAGATTGCCGCTATTGGCGTCACCAATCAGCGCGAGACGACCGTGTTGTGGGACCGGGACACCGGCCGCGCGGTCGCTCACGCGATCGTGTGGCAAAGCCGGGCTAGTGCGGCAATCTGCGAGAGGCTGAAAGCGGACGGCCTGGAACCGGTCTTCCGTGAACGAACCGGTCTGTTGCTCGACCCGTATTTTTCCGGCACAAAAGTCAAATTGCTGCTCGATTCGGATTCGGAATTGCGGCGGCGCGCGGGTGCGGGAGAAATTTTATTTGGGACGATCGATTCGTTTCTGATTTGGCGGTTGACCGGCGGGCGCTGCCATGTGACTGACGTTAGCAACGCCAGTCGGACGCTGATGTTCAACATTCATACCTGCCAGTGGGACGACGAACTGCTGTCGCTGTTGGATGTCCCGCAGGCGATGCTGCCGTCGGTGCGGGCTTCGAGCGAGATTTACGGCGACTGCGATGAAAAGTGGTTTGGTACGGCGATTCCAGTGGCCGGAGATGCGGGCGACCAGCAGGCGGCGACGTTTGGCCAGGCGTGTTTTCAAACGGGCAGCGCGAAGAATACCTACGGGACGGGCTGTTTCCTGTTGCTCAATACCGGCGATGCACCGAAACGTTCAGAAAACAATTTGCTGACCACGATTGGCTGGCGGATCGGCGATCGGACGACGTATTGCCTGGAAGGCTCGGTTTTCATCGGGGGGGCGGTTGTGCAATGGCTCCGCGACGGGCTGGGGTTGATTGAAACTTCGGGAGAAGTGGAAACGCTGGCGGCGTCCGTGCCGGATGCCGACGGCGTCTTTCTCGTACCGGCGTTTGTGGGGCTGGGAGCCCCGTACTGGGATCCTTACGCGCGGGGAGCAATCGTTGGTATCACGCGGTCGACCAATGCGGGACATTTAGCGAGGGCGGCCGTCGAATCCATGGCATTGCAGTCGCGGGACGTGCTGGAAGCGATGCAGAAGGACGCCGGTCTGCGGCTGGCCGAGTTGAAAGTCGACGGCGGTGCCTCCGTCAACGACGCGCTGCTGCAATTTCAAGCAGACATGATCGAGGTGGTCGTCCGCCGTCCGGTGGTATCCGAGACCACGGCGCTGGGTGCGGCGTATTTGGCGGGCTTGGCCGTTGGATATTGGCACGACCTGGATGAAATCGAGGAACGCTGGACACTCGATCGCGAATATGTGCCGTCGATGTTGTCGGAACAGCGGGAAAAGCGATATAAAGACTGGCAGCGTGCCGTCCGTCGCTCGCTCGCCTGGGCCCGTCCGGAAGAATCGTTAGATGATCGACATTAGCGCACGGCCACCGGAATTTCAGCCAGGGCAGTTGGTCAAGCACCGGCGGTATGGATATCGGGGCGTGGTCGCGGACGTCGATCTCGCGTGTCATGCGCCGGAACCGTGGTACCAACACAACCAGACCCAACCGCTACGCCAGCAACCTTGGTACCATGTCCTGGTGCATCAAACGGGGACGGTGACCTACGCGGCGCAGGACAATCTAGAGTGCGATGACGTGATGTCGCCGGTTGAACACCCGCTGGTTGATGTATTGTTCGACGGCTTCGACGGCGAACGGTATCTCAGGAATGACCGCGTTTGGGAAGGCTGGTCCGCGGATTAGCGCAGCAGTTGTCCGGTGACTTCGGCTTGACGAATGCCCTGCACATAGCGTGTCCAATCTGCTTGAAATCGCTGGAGCGTCTCTTCGCTGCTGAACAGATACACGCTCTTGCCGCAGAACAGGCCGTGTTGCCGGCTGCCGGCTGTCAGGCGGTTCTGTTCTAGTGCAATGACCGCGTCGTTGCCCGCCAATGCCGGGCTGTAGTCGTCTGGGTTTTGCAGGAATTGCTGTTGCTGTTCCGGTCCGCTGAACAAATAAAGTTGGTTGCGATGAATCGCACCCCACCGTGGATCACCCGGCTTCCATTGTTCGGTTTCTACCAAGGTTACGGAGCAGAATCCTTCGAGTGCAAGCGGCGGGAGCGAATTAGTTGGCGGCTGCGGTACTGGGATCTGTGAAGATGGTCCCGCTGTCGTAGATCCCGCAGATTCGCCGGCAGTCGCCGGCGGCTGTATTTGGGGAGCTAAAATGCCGCCCGGCGATGGCGACTGCTGGGGCCGACCACCCACAGGCGGTGCGGTGTATTGCGTCTCAACGGGCGGGGCAGCCGCAGCAGGAACATACCCGCCGTAGCCGGCTTGTA
The DNA here is from genome assembly GCA_036337375.1 of Planctomycetota bacterium. GTDB lineage: Bacteria > Planctomycetota > Planctomycetia > Pirellulales > UBA7805 > JAYZEI01. The sequence goes on from JAYZEI010000101.1 coordinate 11,977, forward strand.
CGGCGTTGGGTGGTACGTTCGAATTGTTGCTGTTTGACTTTTGCCGGTAGGATGCCTCTAGCTGGGCTAAACCCGCGGTATATTCGGTACGGGTCAAGGGGCTCGTTCGTTTGGCGATCACGGTTCCGTCCGGGGCCATGACAATGTCGGCGGGAATGGTCCGGATCCCATACTGCCGCGCGATGGCGGGCTGTCGTCGCGTGTCAATTTTCACCGGCACGTAGCCGGCGGTGATTTCTGCGGCGATCCCCGGCTGGTTGTAGACCTTGCGCTCGAGCTTCATGCAGGGCGGACAGGAAGTCGACCAGAAATGAATCAACACCAGTTGATTCGATACGGCGGCAGTCTGTTTGGCCTGTTCGATTGATGGAAGCCAGGGAATCTCGGCCTGTGTCGGTTTTTCCGGGAAACCGGCACCAATAACGAGGACTAAAACCGAAAAGATCAGCCGCTTGTTCATGGCAGGAACTCCATTCGGGACGGGAGAGCTAAACGGCTCGCGCGAAATGCCGATCGACGTCCTTTTCTTATCGGATGAATGGTTTAGCTAAAGTAGAGAAAATCTACCGATTGTCATGGATTTTGAAACTTTAACCGTTGCCGGCACCTCGCTCGGAGCCTCCGGAGCCGAAGACGGAGGGCCCTGATGCCCCGGATTCTCCGATTAGCCGGGTCGTCAAACGTGCGGTTGGAAGTGGTCGAAATGGCATAAATAAGGTTTTTAGGCGTTTTCGGAGAAGGAAATCTAGTTTCGCCTTGACACGGATAAAAGAACCACTAACATGGCGATAGCTTTACTTTGCTGCCGAGCAGGCAGTTTTCGCGTTTTGGCCCGCCGGTGTTTCTTCGGGCCGTCCGAGTTGAGATTTCTTTCTCACGTTGGAAGGTAACCTCAGCGGGACAGCGCATCTCAACCCGGGTTAACCGTTTTTTCAGTCCCAATAGGCTGTCAAATTTCACGCGGTAAAACACAAAGATTGAGCCTGTAGCGGCTTTCTCTTTTTCCGCCGAGTTTGCTGGAATTGGGTTGAACGGTCCGGGCCGCCTGTTTGCAAATACTGCTATTACGAGCCGCCGCCGTGGCGGATTCGATTTCTGAATTTGGACGCCTCGGGGTGGCCGCTTGTCCGGTTTCCGTGGCGTACCGGGAGCTTTCACAGGGTGTTGGCTTGCAAAGATGCGAGGCACCGCGGCGAGACCGCCTTGGAACTTGCCGTTTTGTCTTGAAACGATCGCATTTCATTCAATGAAACGACCGCACTATATCTAAGAGGAAGAAGTATGGGGAAGCGGAAGAGTGGTAACAACAACAGCGGCCGTGCTCGCGGCGGCCGCCGCCGAGGGAAACGAGGATACGGTTCCCGTAAGCCTCCATATCCTCGCGGAGATGAGCCGGAAACCACAGAGAATGGCGAGCCGTTGCCGACCGAGCCGGGCGGGGGGGTGCTGGAGTTGCACCCGAACGGATACGGTTTTCTTCGAGATTCCAAAAACAATTATCAGCGCGAACGCAGTGATCCTTTTGTCCCGGGGACCATGATCGACAAGTTCAATTTGCGCGAGGGTGTATTTTTGCAGGGTGTGGTGCAGCAGGGCCGCTCGAATCAGGGGCCGCGGCTTAAGGAACTTGAAACGATTGATGGTCTCACGCCGGATGAGTTCGCCGAGGTGAGGAACTTCGACGAACTGACGCCAATCAATCCGGAGCATTGGCTGCGGCTCGAAACGGGGCCAGAGCCGATGACGACCCGTGTGATGGATATGTTAACTCCGCTGGGCAAAGGGCAGCGGGCTTTAATTGTCGCTCCGCCGCGGACCGGCAAAACGATCATGCTGCAACATATCAGCCAGGCGGTGATCCAAAACCATCCGGATGTGCACTTGATGGTGCTGTTGATCGACGAACGGCCGGAAGAAGTAACGGACATGCGTCGGGCAGTCATTGGCGGTGAAGTCATGGCCAGTAGCCTGGATCGTGATGTGGAAAGTCACGTTCGCCTCTCGCAACTGGTTGTCGAGCGATGTAAACGACTGACTGAAGAAGGCAAGGATGTTTTTCTGCTGATGGACTCGATCACGCGGTTGGCCAGAGCGTTCAATAAATGGGTCGGCAATACCGGTCGCACGATGTCGGGGGGTGTCGATATTAAGGCGATGGATATCCCGAAAAAGCTGTTCGCGAGCGCGCGGGCCTTTGAGGAAGGTGGTTCGCTGACAGTCGTGGGGACGGCGCTGATTGATACGGGCAGTCGGATGGACGAGTTGATCTTTCAGGAGTTCAAGGGCACGGGCAACATGGAGTTAGTGCTCGATCGTAAACTTGCTGATCGCCGCGTTTGGCCCTCGATCGATATCACTCAAAGCGGCACGCGGCGCGAAGAGAAATTGCTTGATCCGGATACGCTACACGCCGTTACGATGTTGCGGCGAACGCTGACGTCGATGCATCACATTGATGCGATGGAGCAGTTGATTAAGCAGTTGGAAAAGAAGGACACCAACGAGGAGTTCATCAGCCTGATCAGTGCCGCGAAAGTGATGGATTAAGCGATCGGTTTTTGATTTCGTGGTGCGACTACGCAGCTCGTGCGGCCGGCGGTTCTTCGTCGGGCTCTAGGTTCATCGTCCGCCGGATTCGATAAGGCTTTTTGCCTTGGCATTCGTGGTAAATCCGAGCGCTGACTTCGCCGAGGAGTCCCAGCACCACAAATTGCAATCCCACCGTTGCCGCAAAGACGGTTAACAACAGCAACGGATTACCGGTCATATCGGTACCGGCGAATAGCTTCATGGCGATCGTCGCAGCTAACGACAGGCCACCCACGGCGGCGGCCAGTAAGCCGATTCCGCCGAATAATTTCATGGGACTGGTCGAATAGCGGATCATGTATTTGACCGTGATTAAATCGAGGATTACGCGGAAAGTACGCCAGATACCGTATTTTGTCGTGCCATACTTTCGCGGGTGATGGCGAGTAATTACTTCGGCCGACCGCGCACCTTCCCAGTGTGCGAGGATGGGAATGAACCGATGCATTTCGCCGTACATTGACAGGTCCTCGGCGATCTCACGACGGATGACCTTCAACGTGCAGCCCAGGTCACGAACTTGAAACCCGGTCGCCCTGGCGATCAACCAATTGGCAATTTTTGAAGGCAGCCGCCGATTTAAAAAACTGTCTTGCCGATTCTTGCGCCAACCGTATACCAAGTCGTAGCCTTCTTCGGCTTTTTCCACCATCATCGGGATGTCGGCGGGATCGTTTTGCAAGTCGCCGTCCATCGTGACAACAAACTCTCCGGTCGCCATTTCGATTCCCGCGCGCATGGCGGCGGTTTGGCCGTAATTTCGACGAAACTGCACCACCTTGACCCGCCGGTCTTTGTCGGCAAGCTCCGCCAGTTGCTGGCTGGAACCGTCATTCGAGCCGTCATCGACAAAGATGATTTCATACGGCCGGCCGAGATCGGTAAGGGCGGCGGTTACATCTTTGCAACAATAGGGGATGTTCTCGATTTCGTTATAAACCGGAATGACAATGGACAGATACATTGAGCAACATCCGTGTCTCGCGTTGCAATGGCGGGCAGCCCTTCCAGGGCGGGTTCCGTAGTCTCGTGGATGCGGCGGCTTGAGACCAGAGGAATTTCACGGCTGCCGGGCTGCTAGCACGATGCTGCGTTTAGATTGAGGGGAAAACGAGCGACCGGGTCAGCCATTGATTATCGGTGATCGTACCACCGGTTAGTGCCCGCGATCGGAGATCTCTGCGGCTAGCATGTCGAGTTGGCCCTGAAGATCCGACAGCAACAACGACGGCGGAGCGCCTGCGGAAATGTGGCTGTAGAAGGAATGCGGGCCTCTGTTTTCTGTGTTGCCGGGTTGCGTTCTCGTTTCTGGCGGGTCGCCGAGTTCTTCGTTCGTCGCGGACGATTTTTTTCGGGCGGTGCGGCTGTCATACCAAATTTGATCGAGAAGCAGCAAAAATCCGAACAGCATTAATGCCTGGCCGCCCAGCGCCACGGGCAGCCCAACCTGCCAAAGTTCGTTGCGGTTTTCCACAATTGACCAAGTGAAAAGTGCCCCGCCGCAAACCAGGACCATCAAACCCAGCGACAATACAAACCAGGCGAAACGGGCCGTACGGCGATCGCTGCGTGGCCCTGAACGGTCGAGTTCCTGTGAGTGATGCTTCACTTGAATCGGCTGCTGACACGTTGGTTCGGCTAGCCGGGGGCCGCCCTCGTCTTGAAACGGCGAATCCGAAACCGAAGCGGTTTCCGCCGAGCTCCGTCCCGTTTGAGGCGCGCGAGCCGCCAGCAAACGACGCACGTCGTGTAATTCTTGGTCGAGTTCCCACTGCCAACTCTCAAATCTGGCAGGCGGTGACGCGGACGCCTCGCCGTCTGAAATCGTGTGATCCGTCGTCTCGGCAGAATTAGGGAGTGGCAATTCGCGATAAGCAATCGGTTCAATACATTGTGAGCAGACCAGATGCATTGGGCCGTTGGCTGTCAATCCAGTAGCGTTTATAGATGGGGAAATTTCGACAGGGGTTTCGGTCGAGCCGCCGGTCACCTTAATCCCGTCAGGGGAGGCGGTGTCGGGGGCGGCAATGCCGGGAACATCTTGCTGGCAGTTGTTGCACCACATGGAAAACGGAATGCTAGCTGAGGATTTGTTCGGTCTGCCAAATGCCGTCGATCACGTTCCACAGATCGACCGACCGGTTGTCAAACTGTAGGGATTCCGAAAAGTTTGCGGGGCGGCTTAATGAACGCCAATTAAACGGGCCGCTCGTGTTCCCGCTGGATCGCATGCAGAGCAGGCGCGGCTATGACGGAATACGCCGCAGCCAATCGGCGAGGGCTTCAATTTCTTCGGGCGACAAGCTATCGCCGAACTTTGGCATGCGGTCGTTTTTGTCGCCGTAGAATCGCTTCTGAGCGGGATTGCTGATGAATTCGATCAGCCACTCGCGGGAGCCATAGCCCGTTAAGTCGGTGGCGGAGTCGTCGCCTTCACTGTCGCCCAGTTTGTGGCAGTCGGAACAGGACGAAACGTCCTGATCGACGAAGGCAGCAATACCTTTGTCAATGATGCCGCTATCCGTCGACAGCCGGTCGGCAGCGGCTTGGGATGGAAGTTTTGCCTGGGCGGAGATGGCGATGATCACCGCGTCGAGTGCGGCCTGCTCGTCCTCATCCAAGTCTGCCAGATCACCCGTCACGTCGTCGGCCATCGTTGAGTGTTTGGTGTTGCCGAAATAGTCAGGGCCGCCCGTTTTCGTCGGGTTCAGCAGGCCGGTGATCCATTTCCGCGATGCAAATTCGTGCAGATTTGGCGCGGTTGGTTTTGAACTGACGATGCCTTCGCCCGCTTCGTCTGCGTGGGAATGGCAGCGGGCACACTTGCGACCGAATAGTTGTGCCCCGAGCGACTTCTCCGGTGAATCGACGCCGCCTTGCTCAAGTGGTTGGGTCGCGGGCCTTTCTTGCTCCAAGGTTGGCGTTGCGCGAGCCATTTTCAACCCGACGCCATTCGCCGATTTTGTCAACTGATTCCGCCCGGTGGCGACTTCGTCGGCAAATTTCAAATCACGGTCGTCGCCGCGGAGCCAGCGGACTAGCATGTCGATATCGTGATGCGAGAGCAGATTCTGCGACGGGTCGTCGGTGCTTTCCGCGAAAGCCGGCATGCGGTCGTTGGCTTTTCCCGGATAGAACCGCTCATGCGCAGGGTTGGCGATAAATTCGTAAAGCCACTGATACGAGCCGTAGCCGGTCAAGTCCGGGGCGGCCTGCTCGCCCTCGCCGTGGAATTGATGGCAGTCGGTACACGATTGGGCATCGAAGGCCTCGGATAGCGCGGCGATACCAGTGTTGATCGTCCCGTCTTTGTGGGCCTGCTCGTCGTATTTTCTTCGGGAGGCCAAGCCAGCTTCGGCAGACAGCGCAGCGATCAATTGTTCGAGCGTTTGCTGTTGATCCTCGGAAAGTCCACTGAGTTCCTCGGCGACGAATGTCGTCATTTCGCCTTGCTGATGCTTGGTCAGACCGAATATATCGGGGGCGTTGATCGTCTCCGGATCAAGAATCTTTCGAAACCAATCAGGCGAGCCGATGCCGTACAGGTTTGGCCCACCGTAGGGATCCGGGTTCCCGATCAGTTTCCCCTGTTGGTCGCGAGGCGGCTGCGGACCCGGAATGCTGACGACATCCGAGTCTTCCGGACCGACATAGCTGTGGCAACTTTGGCAGTTTCGCAGGAAGATTCGCGGGCCTTGGATTTCAGGGTCGTTGGCGACCAGTCCCGCATTGGCACCTTGCTTCGGGATACCGAAGTACTTGACCAAACGCTCGACACGGCGGTACTCCTGATCGGCCAGTTCCTTGGCCAGCCAGTACTTCTTGGAAGCATCGAGCTGCTCTAGATGCAGCAAGTCGATATTGTCGGAATCTGCCGCTGCAGTCTTGGCGTAATTGTCCTGGCTGAGCGCGGAATACGTCAGATACACGGCCGAGATCATCAGGCAAATCACGACGGTAACATTGACGACATGGCCGTGTTTGATCTTCGCAATCAGCGGCAATGCAAAGAGGAAGCCGACGACCGCAGCTGGAATCACAATCGCACCGATGAACTCGCTGGGCGCTATCTTGAGCAACTGAAACAGAAACAGGTAGTACCACTCGGGCCGCGCCGCCCCGTACGATTCGTTCGGCTCGGCCGGCGGTCCCAAGTCGGCACCGTGTTTGCAGATTACGACAAGGCTGACTGCGATCAGCAATCCCAAGCATCCGGCGGAATCTTTGAAAACCTGTTTTGGCCAAAAATATTCGTCCTCGCGATTCGCCGAACTTTTGGCGGTGATTCCGTGGCGGCGAAACATCATGACGTGCATGCCCAGCACCATAATCAACAGTCCGGGCAACACGCCCGCATGCAGCGCAAAAAATCGCGTCAGCGTATTGTGCCCGTATTCGCTGCCGCCGACGACCACCTTTTGCATGGACTGACCCGCCGGTCCCAGCGACACCAGCTCGGTAGCGACTTTAGTCGCCCAGTAACCTTTCTGATCCCACGGCAGCAAGTAGCCGGTCAACCCGAGCCCGAGCGTGAGAAGCATCAATATCAGCCCCAGCCAGTAGTTGATCTCGCGGGGCTTGATGTATGCTTTGCACAACAAAACTTGCAGCAGGTGCAGCGGCAACAGCACGACCATCGCCTGCGCCATGTAGTGGTGCATTCCCCGCAGGAACCAGCCGCCTTGCACGTTGTGTTGAATCCAATAGACGCTTTCCCAGGCGTTTTGGCTCCCCGCGCTGTAAAACATCCATAAGAAAACGCCGGTGACCAGTTGGGTGATAAAAGCAAAGACGAGCATGCTGCCCGTGATGAAAATCCAGCGCGAGCCGCCGGGGATGTTTTCATACAGCGCGTCGTTGAAAAATTCGCGGTGGCCGGTGCGGTCGTCTAGCCAATCGGAAAGTTTACGGCATAGCGCCTTCATGACTTGGCAATCTTTTCGTGTCTGCCGATATAGAAGTTTTTAAAATCAATCCAAATCTCGCCGCCGGCCAGTTTTTGTTCGTCAACTTCGAGCTCATCGAGCGCCCGCGGACTTGGATTTTCACGGCCCGAATCGCTGACAAGCTTGCTCCCATCGAGGTCGAACGCGCTGTTGTGACACGGGCAATTAAACGCCGCGCCGTCGCAGCTGACACTACAGCCGGCGTGCGGGCACGTGGTGTTGAACACCCGCAGCTCTTTTTCGCCGATCCGCTGAATATAAACGGATCCGATGGCCTGATCCGGCGTGAAATTCCAGGCGTCGATCTGATCGTCAATCACCGGAAACCGCTGTGGAGGGCCGCTGATCGTCAGTGCGTCGAGTGCGCACACTTTGATATAATCCTCCGCTGCGTCAGCTTCTTCGCCGCCGTACTTTTCCGGGACGCCCGGCTTTTGCGCAAGCGGGTCCAGGAAAGAAAACAGCCCCGCCAACACCGGAAACAGGCCGACGGCACCGCCGGCGATGATCGACGCGATCTCATAAAAGAAAGTCCGCCGCGGTCCGCTCTTGAGGCTGGTGTGCGGCGTTGTGCCTTGAGTGTCAGAAGACTCTGCCATCACAGGCACTCCGGGATTAAAAAGGCGGGATGCACGAGGGGAAACAGGGAGGGCCGCGCCGCGGCCCATTATTTCATGGCCGCGGACACAGCGTCAAGCACTCTTTCCAGCACCTCGTTATAAGGTGCGTCAATACTGGCGCCGGCGGCTGCTTTGTGCCCGCCGCCGCCGAAGCTTGCGGCGAGCTTGCTGCAATCGACATCGCAGCGGCTGCGAAAACTGACCTTGTAACCGCCCTTGGACAGCCAGACTAGGATCACCGCCATTTCGACGCCGGACACGCATAACGTCAAGTTGATCACGTCCTCGGTGTCGCTCGGATGAGCGCCCGTTTCTTCGAAATCCTCTTGGAGCACGCTCGTGTAAATCAACCGGCCGTCCAGCTTTGTTTGCGCACGCGCCAGAATGCGACCGCGCAGGTTCAATCTCGCGAGAGTATCTTGTTCGTAGAGGTCGGCATAAATCTCCTGCGGCACCGCTCCGGCATCAATCAACTCTGCAGCGATCCGCATCGCTCTACCGGTCACTGATGCGTAGCGATACCAGCCCGTGTCGGTTGCTTGCGCCGCGTACAGCACGCTGGCCATGTCAGCCGTCAGTTCAACCCCCAGCGCCTCGGCGGCTTCGACGACCAGTCGCCCCGTGGCTTCTGCCTGAATATCGCGGAACACTTCTGCATCGAGATCGTCCGAACTGACATGGTGGTCGAGAACGATCCGCTTCGCCGTGGTGGTTTTCAGTACATCACCCATCGGGCCGAGCTGTGCCCAGGCGCTTGTATCGAGCACCATCATGACGTCCAATCCGTCAAGTTCCTGGGGCTGCACATCTTTACCCAAGGCTTTTAATTCGCCGTGTGAATCCATAAAGGCGAGGTTCGGTGGCGACTCGTGCCCATTGACAATAACGACTTCCTTGCCGAGGGCCCGCAGCACGCGGGCCATGCCCAGTTCGCTGCCCAGTGCATCGCAGTCCGGACGAATGTGGCTGGTCAGCAGAAAGCGCTGGTTCGCATCGATGATTTCTTTAAAGCGTTTCCAGTCGATCGACATGTGGCGGCTGTTGGTTGCGAGACAGGGTTCAGAGGTAAGAAGCGTCGGTGGCGATTCGTTCCGCCGTTGTTACGTCGTCGGCGAGCTGCAATTTCAGGGCGTCGGTATTTTCAAACCGGCGAATGTCGCGTAATCGGCTCAAAAAATCAACCTCAAGCACGCGGCCGTACAGCGATTCGTTGCAGCCGCTGAGATGGACCTCGACTTTTTCTGTTTCGTCACCAAACGTCGGATTCGGCCCGATGTTAATGGCCGCGGGCCAGGTGCGATTTCCCTCCGTGCCGCGACCGGCATAGACTCCGGCGGCGGGCAAGATCGTGTCGATCGCCTCCAGATTTGCCGTTGGAAATCCAATGTCCGCCCCGCGGCCGGCGCCGTGGGTGACCATCCCGCGCAAACGATACGGTTGCGTCAGTAACCGCCGGACGGTATCCACATCGCCGTCGGCCAGCAGCTGTCGCACCCGCGAACTGCTGACGATTTCGTCATCCACCTCCACGGCTGGGACAATGTCCAAGGCAATCTGGGCCTCGGTGGAAAACTTGCGCAGTACCTCGATCGTACCCGCACGGTCGCGGCCGAAAAAGAAGTTCGGCCCCTCGACCAGCGCCCGGGCATCAAGCCGCTGACAAACAATCTGATCGAAGAAATCTCGCGGGGAGAGTTGTAGTAAATGCATGTCGGTCGGAAAGGCGATCATCGCATCGACGCCCAGTTGCGAAACAAGTTCCGCTTTGCGATCCGTCCCCGTCAGCGGCGGCGGCGCGGATGCCGGCCGCAGCAACTGCAGCGGGTGCGGATCAAAAGTAAATACGACGGTCGGCCCGTCAACCTGGCGGCCCATGGCGACCAGTTGGGCAATAATCTGAGCGTGGCCGAGATGGACGCCATCAAAGTTTCCAATCGAAACGGCGCCTCCCCGCAGCGATTCGTCAAGGGATTCAAGTTCGCAAAGCCGCTTCACTCGGCCGTTTCCATCTGCGAGAATTGAGATTTGGCAAACCGGACATTATGCCCGTCGGTGCGGTGTTCAGCCAGCGGGTATCACCGAAACAAAACGAACTGCACATGGGTCGTTCGCAGATATGTATTTTCCTTTTGCTGGTGTTGGCGATCGGCCATCAATCCAGTGGGAGCGAAGAAGAAGCATCCGCATCCGCTCAAAGAACGCTCGTGGTTTTTTGCGCGATGGGTGATGTACCGTATGCGCCGCGGGAGGACGCCTTGCTGCCCCGGCAAATCGCCAATTTGCCGGGCGACACCGAGTTTGTTGTCCACGTCGGCGACATCAAGGATGGCAGTACTCCATGCAGTCAGGCGATCTGCATAAAAGTCGCCGGCATGCTCGCAACATCGAAGCCCCCCGTATTCATCATCCCCGGAGACAATGAATGGAACGATTGCGCACGGCCGGGTGAAGCGTGGGAGTTCTGGAAAAGGCACTTTGCCAGGTTCGATATGCGCTGGAAGCACCGGTTCGGAGTCGAACGGCAGACCGTCCGGGATGAGAATTTTTCCTTCGTGAGAGAGGGGGTGTTATTCGTCGGGATCAACATTGTCGGCGGACGTGTGCACGATGCGACAGAATGGAAACGGCGGCACGAACAAAACCTTGAATGGATACGGGCGCAAACACGCCGCGCGGCAGATTCCACCAGTAGTATGGTTGTTTTTGGCCACGCTCATCCCAACATCAATCACAAATCATTTTTCGACGAATTTGCGAAAGATGCCGTGAAATTCGCAAGGCCGATACTGTATCTGCACGGAGACGGCCATCGGTGGCTGCGGGATCGCCCGTTTGCGGCCAAAAACATTCTTCGTATCCAAGTCGATCAGGGCGGCATCGCGCCGCCGTTGAAAGTCACGGTCACCAATCACGCAACCGAGCCATTTGTGTTCGACCGCCGCAAGGACGAGAAATAGTCCGCCCCATCAAAGGAAATCCGGCAAAGGAGATCCGGATGCCGGAAAAATAGAGGATCGCGGCGGGCAGTTCCCCGAGGAGCAGTCACCAACGTTCGCGGCATGGCAACCGGCATTCTCCCCTTACATCAATTCCGCAATCGGTTCGCCAAATGGCAGAATGGGCATCGGGCGGCCGTTGTGATCGTCGAAGGTCTGCGTATCGTCGATTCCCAGGTGGCGATAGACGGTCGCCCACAGGTCGTTCGGTGTGAACGGTCGCTCGACGGGGTGTTCGCCCTTGGCGTTGGTCGAGCCGATGACTTGACCGGTGCGCATTCCGCCGCCGGTCACCAGTAAAGACATCGCGTTGGGCCAATGGTCGCGGCCCGGCTGATCGACGCCGGTCTGGCTGCCTTTGCTGACCTTGATCCGTGGCGTGCGGCCAAATTCGCCGGTCACGACCAGCAGTACTTTTTTGTCCAGTCCGCGGTTGTGCAGGTCTTCGATCAGTGCCGTGATGGCGCGGTCGTAAATCGGCAGCCGCACGCGGGCGTCGTCGAACAGATGGCAGTTCACCGCATGTGAATCCCAGTTGTATACGCCGTTCTTAATCCGATGAACGCCGGACACAAACGGGTTTTCCATCACCACGGTCACCCAGCTGACTTCTGCTTCAACTAACCGGCGGGCGAGCAGCGCCCGCTGCCCCCATTGATGCCGCCCGTAGCGATCGCGGAGTTTGTCCGGTTCCCGAGACAGATCAAAAGCCGCCCGGGCTTCGGGCGACGTTACCATATCGAGGGCCCGGCTGTTGAAGGAATCGCTGCCCTCCATCACGCCGCTGAGATCAACGTCGCGTCGAAGCCGGTCGAGTCCGTGCAGCAGCGCGGTTCGGTCATCGAGACGCCGTTCGGAGACACCGTCGACCAGCGACAGGTTTTTGATCTGGAAGCCATCTTCATTGGGATCGGCGGAAATTCGGAAAGGATGTGTTTGCGTACCCAGGTAAGCGGAGCCAAAACTGAAAGTGTCGACGCTGTTCACGCGGCCGTCGCCCATGACGATGTAGTCGTACAGCCCGCTGGCGTTGGGCCGGTTTTCGCGAACCCGCGAAACGATCGAACCGACCATCGGGTTGTCGTTGACGAAACCGTCGGGTTTCTTGGGAATCCGTCCGGTTAGAAATCGCTTGTGGCCGCCACCGTGGTCGGCGAACTTGTGCGCGATCGACCGGACGATGTTGTATTTGTCGGCGATCTTGGCGTGCAGCGGCATCAATTCGCAAACGTCGAGCCCCGACACCTTTGTGGCAATCGGCTGAAAATCGCCGCGATAGTCCGACGGTGCGTCCGGCTTCATGTCGTACATTTCCATATGCGGCGGTCCGCCCGGCAGCCAAATGAAAATTACGGAGGTATCGGATTGCGACCCACCGCTTGTGCCGGCCGCCGCGCGCAGCCGCAACAAGTCATGCAGTCCCAGGCCGGCAATTCCGAGAGAGCCGGCCTGCAAAAATTCGCGGCGGGAGACCGGGCCAGGGCAAATTCCTGGATTCTTCTTCATGCGACCCAAGCGAGTTTGAGTAAGAATGTAGCAATCCGACCGCATCCTAGTTAACGGCGGCGGCACGTGTCAAACTTAGATAGTATCCGGGGAGTATGGTTTCCTCAGATTAGGGAAACTGGGTCCATAACTATCAAACTCCGCGAAGTTGATCGCGGACGGCAGAGTCTTTCGGCAGTCCGTCTTTCGGCAGTCCGAATTCGGACGGTCGCGGTGATGCGAACAAGCATCGAACGGCTTAGCCGACGTCGCCGAGGTTCAGCACCTTTCCATATCGCAGCAGTACGCGGCGGCGTAGTTCGGTGAAGGCGGTGCCGGTAAGTCCGCGGTCGGTAGCTAGCAGGGTTTCGGCATCGCGTCGGGCCGTTTCTACAACTTCGGCATCGCGGGCGAGGTCGGCGATGCGAAACGGCGGCAGGCCATGCTGTTTTGTGCCGAATATATCTCCGGGGCCGCGCAGCTCGAAATCGATCTCTGCCAGTTTGAAACCATCCGTCGATTCGACAAACGCCTCCAGTCGCCTCCGCGATTCGTCGCTGCCGGGATCGGCGAACAGGCAGCAGCAACCGGGGTGACTGCCACGTCCGATGCGGCCGCGCAACTGATGAAGCTGTGCCAGACCGAATCGTTCCCCGCCTTCGATCGTCATGATCGTCGCGTTCGGCACATCGACGCCGACTTCAATTACCGTTGTGCAAACGAGCACTTGATACTCTGCGGCGCGGAACTTTTGCATGACGGCATCTTTTTCTTTGCCGGCCAGGCGACCGTGCAGCAGTCCAAGTCGGAAATCGGATAATTCGCCGTTCGCTAATTGCTCGAACGTCTCGGTCAGATTGGCGACATCCCAATTATCCGATTCTTCAACCAGGGGAGTCACCACGTAGCCCTGGCGGCCTTCGCGCAGCTGTTTGCGGAAGAAATCCCACCAGCGTGCGCGTTGGTCCTCTTCAGCCAGATACGAGTTGACCGGTTGCCGCCCCGGCGGACGGTCGCGGATAACGGTCACGTCCAGGTCGCCAAACAGGGTCATGGTCACCGTTCGCGGAATGGGTGTCGCCGTCATTACCAGGTAATGCGGTTGCGGGCCGGCCTGTTTGAGTTTCGCGCGTTGGCGAACGCCGAATTTGTGCTGCTCGTCAATGATGACCAGACCGAGTCGGGCGAAGTCCGCAGAAGACTGTACTAAGGCGTGCGTGCCGATCACGACATCCACATCCCCGTCGGACATTGCGGCCAATGTCGTCCGCCGCTGCGTACCGGTCAGTCCGCCGGTCAGCACCGCGGTACGTACTTGGCTGGCGGCAAGAAATTCGCCAAACACGCGTTCGTGCTGCCGCGCGAGCACCTCGGTTGGCGCCATGATGGCAACTTGGTAGCCGTGTGCGACGGCGAGCATCGTCGCATACAGCGCTACAACGGTTTTGCCGCTGCCAACGTCGCCCTGCAGCAGCCGATTCATGGGGAAGTCGCAGGCCATGTCGGCGGCAATTTCGCGGATTGCCTGCTGCTGGCCGTCGGTCAGTTCGAAGGGGAATCTTCGGCGAATGCGGGCATCGATTTTTGCCGTCGCCGGCAACTCGGCCGCGCTGCCGAGTGCCGTGCGGAGATTGCGCCGCAGCGCCAGTGCCAATTGCAGCGTGAAAAGCTCCTGGTAGATAAATCGAAAACGCGCCTGTTCGAGCATTTGCTGGTTCGTCGGCGCGTGGATTTCTTCCAGTGCCTGGTGAATGCCGAGCAGCTGATGCCGGTCGAGAAAAGTCGCCGGTAGTATTTCCTTGACGGCCCCCGAGTAAACTTCGGCAGCCGCTTCGACGACGCGGTGCATTTGCCGCTGATGGAGTCCCTCGGTCAGGGAGTATATCGGCAGCAGCCGGCCTTCCGGGTGTTCGATGTCCGATTCGATCGTCTGCACGCGGGGGTGCGCCATTTCCCAGGATGGGCCGTTAAGTTTGGCTTTGCCCGAAAGCAACACATGTTGGCCGTGGTGAAAGTGGCCCTGCATAAACGGCTGATTGAACCACATCGCCCGCAGCTGGTCGTCGCCCTGCCGCACGCGTACGGCGAGAACCGTGCGTCCGGGCCGCGTATTGCGCAAATCGACTTCTTCGACGTGGCCGTGAACACTGACGAGCGTGTCTTCCTCCAGCTCGGCAATGGTGCGGACGTCGGTCAGGTCCTGATAATCGCGAGGAAAATGGAACAGCACGTCGCGGGCGGTGCGGAGGCCGAGCCGCTCCAGCAGTTCGGCCCTCTGCGGACCGACTTTTTTCATGTACTGCACGGGAGTTGCCAGCAGTTCGGCCGGAGACCTTTCCGTTTGCTCAGTCATGCACCCATTCTACCGCTGCACGTCCGGTTGTCACGCATGGCGCGAACAGCCGTGCGGCAAAGGTCGCGACTAGTGGGCCGAGCAACGGCGATCGTAGCAAAGCCGGCACCAGTGCAAACAGCCGCAGGTTCCACCGGAACCCTCGCGGCTGTGGCCGTCCGGTTCGGCAGTCGTCGCCGTTTTCCGAACGTGGCGATCAACGGGCCGGCCTACAGAAACTGCTGATATGCCGCCACGGCCAACTCATCGCAGCGCTCATTTTCGGCATGGCCGCTATGGCCCGCTACCCAAGTGAAGGTCACATCGTGAGGTGCCAGTAGTTCGTCTAGTTGTTGCCAGAGTTCGACATTTTTAACCGGCTTGAGTCGTTTACCTTCGCGGCGTTGCCACCCATTGGCCTTCCATTTAGGTATCCATTCGGTGATGCCCTTGCCGACGTATTGGCTGTCGGTTACCAATTCGACTCGGCAGCGCCGTTTGAGGGCTGCTAGGCCGCGGATGACGGCCGTCAGCTCCATGCGGTTGTTTGTCGTCTCCCGTTCGCCGCCGGATACCTCTTTGACCGCGCCGCTGCCGGAATGTTTCAGGACGAACGCCCAGCCACCTGGGCCGGGATTGCCCGAACAGCCGCCGTCGGTGAAAAGTTGAACTTCAGAGTTGTTGGACATGAGCGATGGCGTCCGCTATTCAGCGGGTAGAGACGCTTCACGGTGGCGGGAAAAATCAGGACGTGGCGGTTTGGTCAATTCGTGAAGTTCGTCCGTTAGTTGCGAATCCAACCGCGGTTGTTCTTCGCGGACCCACGGCAAGCGGACGGTGAACCTGCTGCCTTTGCCTAGTTCGCTTTCCACCGTGACTTCACCGCCGAGCAGTTTGCATAACTCTTTGACGATCGACAGGCCGAGCCCCGTACCGGAATATTCGCGCGTCATCGCGTCTTCATCCGGATTGGCCGGACCCTGCCGAAATTTTTCGAAGACAACCTGCTGGTCTTCCTGGGCGATACCGACTCCGGTGTCGGTCACGCTCATCTCCAGCTGCGAACGCTCATTGCGTCGCGCGGCAACATCAATGCGACCGCCCTCGGGCGTGAACTTAATCGCATTGGAGAGTAAGTTGTTGAGGATCTGTTGGATTTTGGGTTGATCTTGGTGCGGGTCTGGCAAATTGGGTTCAATTTCCAATTTCAAGTCGATATTTTTCTTTTCCGCAAGCGGCCGCGCCATGTCGCACTGCGCGGAAATGATCGTTTCAAGGTTGAAGTCCGAAAGGTGCAGCTCCAACCGGCCGCTCTCAATTTTTGCCAGGTCCAGCGTGTCGTTGATCATGTCCAATAAAATGCGGCCGGACGTTTGAATGTTCTCGACGTAGCGGCGCTGTTTCGGATCCAAAGCCTCAATCGACGAGAGCACATCAGAAAAGCCGATGATGCTGTTGAGCGGCGTCCGTAGTTCGTGGCTCATGGTGGCCAGAAAATCACTTTTCAATTGGTTCACTTCGAACAGCCGCATGTTCGCTTGAGCAAGTTCGTCGACCTTGGCATCCAGGCTGTCGTTGACGTGACGTAATTCTTCGGCGGAATCGAGTAACTGCTGCAACATGCGATTAAACGCAATCGCCAATTCTTCGAATTCGTCGCGTGTGCTAATTTCGGCCCGACGATCAGTGTTGCCTTTGCTAATGGCGTCGCTTACTTCACGCAGATGGCTTAGCGGTTTGACGATCACATAGCGGACAATGACGTATAAGAGGATCATCGCCAAGAAAACGGTCAGAATGGCCGTGGTCAATAGAATCGCCAGGTTGCGGTTGATCGCGTTGTGCGTTGCTTCCAGCGGCATCCGCACCTGGATAATTGCCTGCAAGTCGCCTTCCTGGAGGACGGTGTTGGGGTTTATGTGTCGGTGGCACGTGACGCAGTTCGCGTCGTCAGCGTACACGGGTTGATAATACTGGTATTCTGCCACTTCCCGCAATTCAGTGTTTCCATCCGGTAGTTCCATCTTCTTTTGAACCGTCATTTCGCGGGCTTCGAACGGAGGCGCCTTTTCGTCCCGTAAAATCTGCAGCGGATCGGGGACGTGGGAATCCTGGGTCTCGGCTTGCTCGTCCAGCGTGTACCATCTCCGCAGCAGTTCCTTTTCAAAAGTATCCTTGGGCTGTTGATGTTCCTGGGGACTGTTGGTTGAAGGGCGGATCGCCCGCCATTCGTATTCGCTGTCTTCAAAGTCTTTGATAATTGTAGAAGCGGCATTCTTGAATGTTTCGTCTTCAAGAACTTCCCAGTGCCATTGCAATAATGTCGTATGGACCAGAAGTCTCCCGGTCTTTGGGTTCTGGTCGTAAACAATTTGGTTCGTCAGCTCGCCGTACAGAAGGAAGCTGCCGCCGATCAGCGCCAGCAGGCTGATGCCGAACAACAAGCGGCACTTGCGCTCAAGATTTGTTTCGCCGAGAACGCGTTTGAATGAGCGGTACGACACAAATTCGACGGGCGGTGTTGGAGCGAGTGAAAAGGCCGCCCCGCAGGGGCGTTTGAATCATCGTCATTCTAGGTGACGTTCACACGGCTATCCAGGTCAACCGAGCAGCAAATGGCATGACCGCTGCAAGACGTAAATTCTTGACGTGATTGGATTTCGTTGACAATCCAGAAAGGCCGGTCTATCATGGCCGTGCCTTTCGCCGTTATTCCGATTTTTTGTCAGTTGGGATGTACCCGCCATGCTCGATTTCCACGGTCGCGGAACGGCTCACACTTGCGACGGACTGACCCGCCGGTCGTTTCTCCAGGCCGGCACACTTGGCGCCATCGGGCTTTCAATGGCCGATTATGCGGAGGCGGAGAATGCCGGCGCGGTGCGTAAAGATCACGATGACCGCGCGTGCATCATGATTTTTAACCTCGGTGCGCCGAGCCATCTCGATACGTTCGATATGAAACCGGACGCGCCGGCTGAAGTTCGCGGGCCTTTCAATCCGATCAGCACCAATTCAGACAATATTCAAATTTCGGAAATTTTTCCGCGCCACGCAAAAATTGCCGACCGGTTTTCTCTGGTCCGCAGTTGCTACCACACCAGTGCAGCCGTCCACGATGCCGGCTGGCAGGTGATGCAAACGGGTCGGATTTTCACCGGTGGCATCCACACGCCGCACGCCGGTGGCGTGACGAGCTACCTCCGCGGGAGAAAGAGCGATTTGCCCCCGTTCGTCGTGTTGCCCGAAACGATGGGCCGCGGCGGCGGAAATTTGCCGAACGGACAAGCGGGCGGTTTTCTAGGCAAGGAAAACGATCCGTTTGCGCTGAATGCCGATCCGTCCCAGCCAAATTTCAAAGTACCGGACCTGCTGCCTCCCAAAGAAATCGGCTCGATCCGCGTCGAGCGCCGGCGCCGCATCCGTGAAATTGTCGATTCCGCCGTCGATAAATTTGAAGCCAGTGACGATGCGCGTCTGCTTGACGACAATTTCAAAACCGCTTACCGGTTGATGACAAGCCGGCAGGCACGCGATGCATTTGACTTGTCAAAAGAGCCGGAGAAGGTCCAGCAGCGGTACGGCAAGAATCGATTCGGCCAGTGCTGCCTGCTTGCGCGGCGGCTGGTGGAGGCGGGCGTCCGCTTCGTCACCATCAACACTTTCCTCACTGTCTTCGACGAGGTGACTTGGGACATTCACGGTTCGAAGCCGTTCACTTCCATCGAAGGCATGAAGAATATCGTCGCGCCGATGTACGATCAGGCTTACAGCGCGTTGATTGAGGATCTCGTCGACCGCGGCATGATCGACAGCACACTCGTTTGCAATCTCGCCGAGTTTGGACGGACGCCGAAAGTGAATCCGGCCGGCGGCCGCGATCACTGGCCGCAGTGTTACACCGTTTATTTTGCCGGCGGTGGAGTGCAGGGCGGCCGCGTCGTCGGTGCGAGTGATCCGATCGGCGGCGTACCGGCAGAGCGTCCCGTTCAGCCTGCCGACGTCGTAGCTACGATCTTTCACAGCCTCGGTTTTGATCTAGAATCGCATCTGCCCGGACCCGCCGGGCGACCATTCCCGCTGGTTGATTTCGGCCACAGCGAAATTCATGAGTTGTTTTAGCACCCATTCTCCATGCTCGCGCCTTGCCCGGAGACGCAATACACGGAGGTTCTGCCTCGACCGTTTGGTGGGGCCATCCGCACATTGCATTGCCCGGCGGTGCTCAGCAACGAGAGTGACGTCACTCGTTCTCGCGTTGTGGATGGCCGGCACAACTCAGGCGGCCGACTTTATCATCATTCCCGAGTCCGTATCGCTTACCGGCGGACATGCGCGGCAGCGGTTGTTGGCCGAGCGCGTCGAGGACGGTGGATTCGTGGGGCAAATCGGCGGTCAAGTGAGATTCGTGTCGGGCGATGCGAATATCGTTCGCGTCGAAGCCGACACGCTGATCCCGCTCGCCGATGGGGTGACCGTCGTCCGCGCCGAACATTCCGGCCAGACTACGGAAATCCGCGTCGAGGTTTCTCAGATGCAGCGGCGGCCCCAGTGGTCATTTCGAAACCATCTGCAATCGGTATTGTACAAAGCCGGTTGTAGCACGGGTGCGTGTCACGGAGCGCTGGCGGGCAAGGGCGGTTTTAAGCTAAGCCTGCGAGGCTATAACACGGCACGGGATCATTTCGCCATCACGCGGGAGGCCCGCGGGCGGAGGATCGAACTGGCGGATCCGGGACGCAGCTTGTTTCTGGCCAAGCCTTCCGGTGCCATTCCGCACAAAGGCGGTTTGCGGTTCGAAGTCGACTCGCTCGAATACCGGGTCCTATCCCAGTGGATCGCCTCGGGAGCGCCGCCGCCTCGCCACGACGATCCGCGGCTGGCGCGGTTGGAGGTATTGCCGGGGAAGGTCACGCTAAAAAAGGGTGAAGAACAACAACTTTTGTTGCGGGCGCATTTCACGGATGGTCGTGTTGAGGACGTCACACATTGGGCCAAGTTCACGGCCACGAACGAGGCAGTTGCGAAAGTCAGCGAAAGCGGCAAAGTTGCGGTTATCGGTTCGGGCGAGGCCGCTGTCACCGCTTGGTACTTAAACCAGATCGTCGTCGCGCGGATCGTGGCGCCCTATAAAAACGAAATCCCGGCAAGCGTGTTTGCCAATGCTCCGCGTCGGAATTTTATCGATGAATTGGTGCTGGAAAAGTTGCATAGTCTCCGCTTGCCGCCCTCGGCGCGGGCGGGCGATGCGGAATTTCTGCGCCGCGCCTACTTGGACACAATCGGCACGCTGCCGACCGCTGAGGAAGTAGAAAACTTTTTTGCGGAGGGGGCGGGTGATCGTCGCGATCGACTGATCGACGATTTGTTAACGCGGCCCGAATATGTCGACTACTGGACGTACAGGTGGTCCGACGTGTTGCTGGTCAACGGGCGGCGGCTTCGCCCGGCGACGGTCAAGGCATACTACACGTGGATCCGCGAACAGGTCGAATCAAACACTCCCTGGGACGAATTCGCCAGGCGGATCGTTACGGCCCGCGGTAGTAGTACCGAGAACGGCGCGACCAATTTTTACGCATTGCACCAGTCGCCCGAGGAGATGAGCGAAAACATCAGCCAGACGTTTTTGGGGCTCTCGATTGCCTGCGCAAAATGTCACAATCATCCGCTGGAGAAGTGGACCAACGACCAATATTACGGTATGGCAAATCTGTTCGCGCGGGTTCGCGCCAAAGGCTGGGGAGGCGATCCCCGCAGTGGTGACGGGCGGCGGACGCTCTATGTTGCTGCCAGCGGCGAGTTGCTGCAGCCGCTGACCGGCAAGCCGCAGCCGCCACGGCCGCTTGACGGTGAGGCCGTTCCGTTCGGGGCGACCGAAGACCGGCGGCAGCACCTGGCAGCGTGGCTTACCGCGGCCGACAATCCGTACTTTAGCCGCGCGATTGCCAACCGCGTGTGGGGTAACTTTTTCGGTGTCGGATTGGTCGAGTCGGTGGATGACATGCGGAAATCGAACCCGCCCAGCAACGCCAGGTTGCTCGACGCATTGTCCGAATTTCTGGTCAAAAATGAGTATAACTTGAAGACGCTGATGCGGATAATTCTGCAGTCGGAAACCTACCAGCGAACCAGCCGTCCGCTTAAAGGAAACCAATCTGACGGCCGGCATTATGCGCGGTACTACCCGCGGCGATTGATGGCGGAAGTTTTGCTGGACGCGATTTCGCAGGTGACCGACGTGCCCGCCGAATTTAATCAAATCGGTTTTCCGGGCGCCGATTTTCAAAAGACGGACGCCTATCCGAAGGGCACCCGCGCCATTCAGCTGCACGATGCGGCGGTCGTTTCGTACTTTTTGAAAACGTTTGGCCGCAATCCGCGCGAAATCACCTGCGAGTGCGAACGGTCGAACAGGCCGAGCATCGTGCAAACACTGCACGTTGCCAATGGCGACACGGTTAACTCGCGGCTGCGGGCCGAGGACGGCGCCGTCAGCAAGCTGCTGTCGGGAAAGATGTCCAATGAGCGGATTATCGAAGAGGTTTATCTGAGGGCGCTGGCGCGGCGGCCGGTCGACGAGGAAAAATCCGGGTTACTGGCCATGTTTGCCGAAGCGGGCGAGGCCGGACGCCGTGAAGTCTTGGAGGACCTGCTCGCAGCGATTTTTAGCAGCCGTGAGTTCCAATTCAATCATTGAACAATGTGAGGACTATGAATTTATCGTTCACGGCATTGGTGGCTGTCCTGTTGTCCTGGCACCCCGCCTGCGGCGCGGAACCGACCGTGGCCGATGAAACCGTGGCCTACGAACAAGTCGCGCCAATTTTCAAGAAGTACTGTGTCGGTTGTCATAACCTTGACGACCACGAAGGGGAATTGTCACTTGAATCATTTGCCGACATTCAAAAAGGCGGCGAACACGGCCGCGCTGTTCTGCCCGGTCAAAGTGTGTCGAGTCGCCTGATTCGCGTGCTTCGCGGCCAGTCCAAGCCGGCAATGCCGCCGAAAGATGAACCGCAGCCGAGCCGCGCAGATGTGGCGTTGCTGGCCGCCTGGGTCGACGCAGGGGCGCGGGGGCCGGCGGGGGCCGAGCCGGATCGCTCAAGGCTGATCGTTCCCAAAATCAAACCGACGAAAAAGTTCCGGCCGGCCATCACTGCGGTCGAGTATGCACCGGACGGGAAAACGATCGCGGTCGCCCGGTTTGGCGAAGTCGCGTTGTTGCAATCCGTGGAACGGCCGCCCCTGAAAAAGTTTGTCGGTTTCCCCGGCAAAGTGAATGCGGTTAGCTTTGCCCGCGACGGTGCGTGGCTGGTGGTGGCCACGGGAAAAGCCGGTCTGATCGGCGAAGCTCGAATCTTTGAAGCCGCAACTGGCAAACTGGTTCGGACGGTAACCTCCCATCGCGACACTTTGTACGATGCGATCGTCGATCCGGCCGGGAAAATATTGGCCACGGCAAGCTACGACCGCCGCATCATTCTGTGGGATGTCGAAACGGGCCGGCAGATTCGTACGCTGTCCGGCCACAACGGCGCAATTTATGATTTGGCGTTCAGCCCCGATGGCAAAGTACTCGCCTCGGCAAGCGGCGACGAGACCATTAAACTTTGGCGCGTCGAAACCGGCGAGCGGCTGGACACGCTGGGCCAGCCGCTGGCTGAGCAGTACACCGTCGCGTTTTCGCCGGACGGACGCTACATTGCGGCCGGCGGTGCGGACAATCGCATTCGCCTGTGGCGGTTTGTCTCTAAAGAAAAGCCGCAGATCAACCCGCTCGTTCATGCCCGCTTTGCGCACGAAGGGGCGATTCTGAGAATCGCATTTGTGCGGGAGTCGGGCTGGATATCATCCGTGGCGGACGACGGCACGTTGAAGGTATGGACCGGTGAACTCTTGATGGTCAAGAACTATCAGCGGCAACCGTCGGTCGCGCACGCGATGGCGGTATTCCCCGGCGGCGATTCCATGATGATCGGGCGGATGGATGGTTCCTTGGCGTCGTATGCGATTCCCGACGCCGTGGATCGATTTACGGCAAACAGGCGGCGGGGCCGAGGAGTAGCCACGCAGCGACCGACAGCTACCGCTGCGGAAACGGAGCCCAACGACGCGGCGGCCGACGCGCAGCCGATCGTGATCCCGGCGACCGTAACCGCTGCGATTAATCCGGCGGGGGCAAATGAAGATGTGGATCTGTTTCGCTTCGAGATCAGAGAGCGGGATGATTGGGACTGGATGATTGAGATTAATGCAGCCAGATCAAAGTCTCCGCTGGACTCAAAAGTCGAAGTTCTCGATACCCAGGGAAAACCGGTTCCGCGTGTGACGCTGCAGGCCGTGCGCGATTCCTATTTCACATTTCGCGGTAAGGACTCCAAGACGAGCGGCGATTTTCGCGTCCACAACTGGGAAGAGATGGAACTGAATCAGTATCTCTACGCAAACGGGGAAGTGGTCAAACTATTTCGCGACCCCCTCGGTCCCGATTCGGGGTTCAGTGTGTACCCCAACAGCGGTAACCGATTTGGTTTTTTCGGCACAACGCCGATCAGCCACGCTCTGCACGAGATCTGTTACATCGTCAAGCCACTGCAGATTGGGGAGCCGCTGGTTTCTAACGGCCTGCCGGCCTTTCGGATCAATTACGAGAACGACGACGATCCGTTAAGAAAATGGGGTGTGGACTCGCGGTTGATTTTCCGGGCACCGGCTGCCGGCACCTATTACGCTCGAGTGACCGATGCCCGCGGTTTCGGCAGTCCGAACCACAAATACACGCTAACCATCCGCCCGCGACGGCCGGATTTCAAAGTAACGCTGCATGGCGGCAGCCCGAAAATTCCTGCCGGAAGCGGCAAAAAGTTCCACGTGGCCGCCGAACGTATTGACGGCTATGACGGTGAAATTCGAGTGGACATTACCGGCGTGCCGCCGGGGTTTCACGTGACAACGCCACTGGTGATTGAAGCCGGACATCTTACGGCTCACGGTAGTATTCACGCGCTGCCCGACGCCTCGCAACCGACGAAGGAGCAGGCCGGCGCGATCAAGGTAACCGCGTCGGCCAACGCGAAGTTCTACGACGGTGAGTTTTTGACGACCAGCGCCATCGTTACCGCAGACGATACGGACCAACTTGAAGGGAATGTTGTGCGGCAGGTCAATAACCTCGGCGAAATCAAACTCGAACCACGACCGCCGTTGCTCGCCACGCTTTCGCCGCCTGATGCGAAATGGTCGCTGGCTGCCGCGGCAGATGAGGGCCGGCAGGTAAAACTCGTCGAACTGAGCATTGCGCCGGGGCAGACGATCACGGCCACGCTGCGGATCGAGCGGCACGGCCACAAAGGTCTTGCCAGTTTTGGGAATGCCGAAGCGGGGTGGAACTTGCCCCATGGCATTTTCGTCGACAATATCGGCTTGAACGGTGTCTTGATCCCCGATGGCGTGACCGAGCGAACCGTGTTTATCACGGCGGCCAAATGGGTCCGCCCGCAGACGCGGACGTTTTTTCTAGAGTCGAAGCAGTCCGGCAACCAGTGCACTTGGCCGGTTGTGCTCAACGTCGTGCGCAGTGAAGATGTTGATTAGCCGGCTGACGCCCGGCCGAATCCGTCGGCTTTTTCGCGCAGAACGGATACATCCATTCAGAAGACAATCATTTTTTGCAGGTATGTTCATTATGGAAAAATGGCCACTCGGTGTATTTGCCAGTATCGACGCGGGACTTGGAGTAAAACTCGAGGTTGCCCATGAGCTAGTTGTGCCCACCGTTCACCTGCACGCGCCGGCGAAGGAAACCCGAACGGAAGAAAACGCGAGAGCTTTTCTGGCCAGGCTTAAAGAACTGGGCATTACGATCACATGCGTGTTCGGCGGCTTTGAAGGCGAGAGCTATGCCGATATTCCCACAACGCAGCGCACCGTGGGGCTCGTTCCGCCGGAAACGCGGGCCGCGCGGACCGTCGAACTAAAGGAGATCGCCGATTTTTCCAGGCTGTTGGGCGTCGATGTCGTCGGGCTGCACGTCGGCTTTGTGCCGCACGATCCCGGTGATCCGACGTATCAGCAAGTTGTCGATGTTACCCGCGAAGTGTGCGATCACTGCGGCGGCAACGATCAGGCATTGCACCTCGAAACGGGGCAGGAGTCGGCCGACACGCTGTTAGAATTTATTGCTGCCGTTGACCGCAAGAACCTGTTCGTTAATTTCGATCCGGCAAACATGATCCTGTACGGTTCCGGTGAGCCGCTCGAAGCGCTGCGAAAAATCGGCGGGCACGTGCGGAGCATTCATTGCAAGGACGCCAAGTGGTCGGATCAGCCCGGAGTGACGTGGGGTAGGGAAGTGCCGCTGGGCGAAGGCGATGTCGGCATGGAGGATTATTTGCGAACGCTCGACGCCATCGGTTTTGACGGGCCGCTGACGATCGAGCGGGAAATTCCCCAAGAGCCCGAACGGCAGAAGGCCGAAATTGGCGCGGCGCTGCAGCTGTTAGGAGACTTGAAATCCCGGCTGCAGCCCGCAGATTAATTTCGGCAGAGCTTCGGCCTCATCATTCCCAGGACTTCCCATGTGTATGAATTTCTTCAAGCTGCCGATAACGGCCGCTGTGTTGACTGCCGCGGTTTGCCAAACGGCCGCCGCCAAGCCGCCGAATGTCATCTATATCCTAGCCGACGATTTGGGCTACGCGGAACTTGGCTGCTACGGCCAGCAGTGGATCAAGACGCCCAACATTGATCGCATCGCGGCCGAGGGAATCCGTTTTACGCAGCACTATGCGGGCAACGCCGTCTGCGCGCCGTCGCGGTGCTGTCTGATGACCGGCAAGCACCCGGGGCACGCATACATTCGCAACAACGGCGACCCAAAACATTTGCAGCATTTAAAATCGAAATTCGGCTGGGAATTCCCCGGCCAGAATCCGATCCCGGCCGCCGAAGTGACCATTGGCGAGATGCTCCAACAAAAGGGATACGCCACCGGCGCGATGGGCAAATGGGGGCTGGGCCACTTTGGCACGACCGGCGATCCCAATCGGCAGGGCTTCGACCTGTTTTACGGCTTCAACTGCCAGCGGCATGCGCACAATCACTACCCGCGTTTTCTCTGGCGTAACGACAAAAAGGAAATTCTGCCCGGCAACGACCGCACGCTCAACGGCGAGACCTACTCCCAGGATAAATTTACCGAAGTCGCGCTCGAATTCATCCGCACCCATAAAGACCGGCCGTTTTTTCTGTACTTGCCGTTCGCCATCCCGCACCTTTCCATCCAGGCGCCGGAGGATTCGCTCGCCTGGTATCAAGGCAAAATTCCCGAAGAGGATTACGTCCATCGCGGTTATCTGAAACACCCGTTCCCCCGCGCGGGATACGCGGCGATGGTGACGCATATCGACCGCGACATTGGTAAGATTATGTCGCTGGTCAAACAGCTCGGACTCGACGAGCAAACGCTGGTCATGTTCGCTTCCGACAACGGGCCGACGTTCAACCGGCTGGGCGGGTCCGATTCGACGTTTTTCAAGTCGGCGGGCCCTTTCCGGGGCCTCAAGGGCAGCCTCTACGAAGGCGGCATTCGCGTGCCGCTGGTTGCCCGCTGGCCCGGCAAGATCAAACCGGCCGGCGAAAGCGATCACCTTTCGGCTTTTTGGGACGTTATGCCGACGATTGCCGAGTTGGCCGGAGTCCGGCCGCCGAAACAGACGGATGGCGTCAGCTTCGCGCCGACGCTGTTGGGCAAACCCGACCAGCAAGCGGCGCACGAGTTCCTCTACTGGGAGTTTCCCGCCTACGGTGGCCAGCAGGCGATCCGCGTCGGTGATTGGAAGGCCGTCCGCCAGAAGCTGCGGGCCAAGAAACCCCGGCTGCAAATCGAACTGTACAACCTGGCCGACGACAAAGGCGAGCAACACGACGTCGCCGAGGAGCATCCCGGCATCGTCCAGCGATTGGCCAAACTCATGCACGAGGCCCGCGTGCCCTCGAAGCTGTTCCCGATCCCCGCGCTGGATCGGCAGGCGGCCGACGCACCTTAGGTTCGCGGCATGAATGTCGCCGGTCTGCGGCCGGCCCCTTTATGGGAAGCGCCGCAATTCGCGGGAGCACTCCCGCCTAACCGGGCCTTGGGCTAAAATCACGCGGTCATTTTCGAATTGGGTCCCGTGGAAGAGGCCCTGTTTAAGAGGCCCTGTTTAAGAGGCCCCTTGGAAGAGACCGCATCGCCCGCGCCCTTGTGCGATTAAGGAATAAGAACCGGCAACATGAAAATACTGATCACAGGTGCCGCGGGAAAAGTTGGTCAGGCGTTTTTGCAGACGCTGTTTGACAACCAAAGTTTTTCGCACGCGACAGCCCGGGCGCTGTGCCACAAGCGGATGTTAGCGGCGACGGACCGGCTGGAAGTGGTCCGCGGTTCCATCGTCGATCGGGGCGACGTCCGCCGCGCGATGGAGGGCGTTACGCATGTCCTGCATCTCGCCACCTGTAAAGAAACGCCGGACGATATTATTGACGTGAGCGTGAAGGGGCTGTTTTGGTTGTTGGAAGAGTGCCGGGCGGTGGCGGATTTCCGCCAGTTCATACTGATCGGCGGCGATGCCGGCATGGGGCATTTTTTTTATCCGCATCCGCTGCCGGTCACCGAGTCGCAGAGGCATTCGGCGTATCCCGGTTGCTACGCGCTATCCAAAGTGCTGGAAGAGGTGATGCTGGAGCAATACTACAAACAGTACGATCTCAACGGCTGTTGCCTGATGGCGCCCTGGATTATGGAGAAGGACGACTTCAAATACACGCTGTCGTTTGGCGAAGACGTATTCGGCGGCCCGCGGTGGCGTGACCTCGTCGGGGCGCAGCGGGCCGATCAATACGTTCAATCGCAGGCGGTTCCCGTGTTGTGTGACGCTGCGGGCGTGCCGATTTTCCGCAATTTTGTCCACGTCGAAGATCTGGTCAGCTCCATCCTGGCCGCCATCGACAATCCGCGTGCGCGGCAGCAGAAATTTAATATTTGCATGGACCGGCCCGTGCACTATCGTGAAGTGGCCGATTACTTAGCAGAAACTCGCGGGTTGCCGGCGGTCGAGATAAAAACAGATTTTGCCTCGACCTGGCTGGATAACAGCAAGGCCAGGTTTCTGCTGGGCTGGCAGCCCGAATACGACCTCGCCCGGCTCGTCGACGCGGCCTGGGATTACGAGCGGAAAGCGGACGACCCCCGCGTTATTTGGTATCCTGGCTAGGCCCTGCACGCCGTTATTTTTAACCGCCGCCCTCAACCTTAATCATCAAGCCGACGGATGCGACAGATCGGGTACATCGAAAGCCGGGAAGAGGCCCAGCGGTTCAGTGACTATTTACTCACCGAGGGTATCAGTTGCAAATTGGAATCGGGAGGGGATTGCTGGACGTTGTGGATTCACGACGAACGGCACGTCGAACCCGGCCGAGAAGCGTTAAAGCAATTTCAAGCGAACCCGGAGGACCCTCGCTACACGAGCGTGTCGGAAGAAGCCGGCCTGCTGCGCCGCGAGGAGGCCAAGCGCGAAAAAGAACACGCCAAGAACGTTGTCGCCATGCGTAGCCGCTGGCGATCCGCCAGCGGCTACGGCCGCACGCCCGTGACATGGGCATTTTTGTTGGCGATGGTTGTCGTCACGCTATCGACGAATTTCGGCCGCGATAACCGGTTCGCTCCCGGGCTTTACTATCGATCGCACCACATAAAGAATGTGGCCACCGGCGAGATCGTCAGCGAATTGCCCGAATTACGGCAGGGTCAGGTTTGGCGGTTGATAACCCCCATCTTCATGCATGGCAGTATCCTGCATATCATCTTCAATGCGTATATGTTCTTTCAGTTTGCGAGGTTGATTGAAGCGAGACGTGGCTCGTTGCGATTGGTTGGTTTAATCATCTTCGCGGCGGCGGTATCCAATACGGCGGAATTCTGGATCAGCGATTTTCGCGATTGGCAGTACGGAATTGTTGTCCCCAATTCGCACTTTCTCGGCATGTCCGGCGTCATTTACGGTTTGTTTGGTTACGCCTGGACGAGAGGCAAATACGATCCGAGTTCCGGACTCCGCCTGAATCCTCAAGTCGTGTTTATTCTGGTGCTGTGGCTGGTCATTTGTCTGTTCGGATTTATGCCGATCGCCAACGTGGCGCATGTAACCGGCCTGCTGTCGGGAATGGCGGTCGGAGGTTGGCCCCTGATCGTCGGGCGTCGGTTCTAGCATGAAATCCGGTCGTATTCTGGATCCGCCCCGCCTACAATAAGCGGGCTGTTCACAACGCCGTACGCAATGCCCTGGGAGGCCCGCCATGTCGGATCAAAAACTCGACCGTCGCCATTTCATCACAAAAACGGCCGCGGGCAGTGCGGCGGCCGGACTGGCGATCGCCCAAACGGCGGGCGGCGAAGAAAAGTCGGCCAGCAAGCAGATCGTCGTCGGCGTGATGGGGCTCAGTCGCGGCAGATCGCTGGCGGCGACGTTTTCGAAACAGCCGAACGTCGTGGTGAAATATATTTGCGACGTCGATGCGACCCGCGCCGATAGTTGCGCGAAAATGCTGGCCAGCCAGTTCGGCAAAAAACCGCAGGCGGTTGGCGACTTCCGCACCATGCTTGACGACAAAGAGGTCGACGTACTGGTCTGCGCGGCGCCGAATCACTGGCACGCGCCGGCCACGATCCTCGGCTGCGCCGCCGGCAAGCACGTTTACGTCGAAAAGCCGTGCAGCCACAATCCGCGCGAAGGCGAGCTGATGGTCGAGGCGGCCAGAAAACACAAACGCGCCGTACAAATGGGAACGCAGCGGCGGAGCAGCCCCGGTTGGATCGAAGCGGTCCGGCAGCTTCGCGAAGGCGTCATCGGCCGGGTTTATCTTTCCCGCGCCTGGTACTACAACCTGCGCGGTTCCATCGGTCGGGGCCGGCAGGTCAATCCGCCCGGGCATCTCAACTACGATCTTTGGCAGGGTCCGGCTCCCCGCGTCGAATATCGCGACAACGTGGTGCACTATAACTGGCACTGGCGCTGGCATTGGGGCAACGGGGAACTGGGCAACAACGGCGTCCATACGCTTGACCTCTGCCGCTGGGGGCTGGATGTCGATCTGCCGCTGCGGGTGACGTCCAGCGGCGGCCGTTACCATCACGACGACGACCAGGATACGCCGGACACGCACACGGTCTCGTTTGATTTCGGGGACCGCAGGTCGATCACCTGGCTGGGCCTCAGTTGCAACCGCCACGGCGGCGGTTTCGTTTCGTTCTATGGCGACAACGGATCAATGGACTTGACGTCCGGCGGTGGGTACTCGATTTTCGACCGCGGCAACAAGCTGGTCAAAGAGGGCGGTGGAAATGAAGTTGGCGAGTCGCAGCACGTGGCAAATTTCGTCGCCGCCATCCGCAGTGACAAACCGCTCAGCCTGAATGCCGAAATTGGCACCGCGCACAAGAGCACGCTGCTGTGCCACTTGGGCAACATCGCGCAGCGTACCGATGGAGCGATCGCGTGCGATCCCGCCAACGGTCACATCAAAAATAATCCGGCGGCGATGCGGCTCTGGTCCCGCGAGTATGAAAAGGGGTGGGAGCCGAAGGTGTAGTATTCGGTGTAGTATTCGTTGTTTGACGCAGGGACAACAATCGAGCTACAGCGATTCAACGCCGCGGGGATGGCGTTCGGGAGGTAAATGCGGTTGCGGGGAATTTCGCCTGGTTGTTTACCGCCGGCTTTGTGCATTAAAAACGGTGTTCGCGCAGCCGCCGTTACGGTCAAGAATTGGAGCACCTCATGCGAAGCGCAAACTGGGTGAACGCTACCTTACGCGGGCTGGCCGCTATCCTGGTGTCTGCCGCAATTGCTCGAGCCGACGCGGCGGAAATTCAACTGGGCGGTCACGCATTCAGACTGCCGGACGGCTTCTCGCTGCAGCGGGTGGCCGGCCCTCCTTTGGTCAATCGTCCGATTTGCGCCGACTTCGACGAACAGGGACGATTGTACGTTGCCGATTCGAGCGGCTCGAACGAGCCGGTTCAGGTCCAACTTAAGAAAAAGCCTCATCGGGTGATGCGATTAGAGGACGCGGACGGTGACGGGCGATTCGACAAGAGCGTGGTATTCGCCGAACGGCTGATGTTCCCCGAGGGTGTACTATGGCACGACGGCTCCCTCTATGTCGGCGCGCCGCCGCAGATCTGGAAGCTGACCGATACGGATGGCGATGGCCGGTCCGATGAGCGCGAGGTGTGGTTCGACGGCAAGACGCTCAACGGCTGTGCCAACGATATGCACGGTCCCTATCTGGGGCCGGACGGATGGATTTATTGGTGCAAGGGCGCCTTTGAAAAGCAGACGTATCAGCGCAAAGACAGGGCGGCATTTGTCACGCGGGCTTCGCACATTTTTCGCCGGCGGCCCGCCGGCGGCGAAATTGAGCACGTGATGACCGGCGGCATGGACAATCCGGTTGAAATCGCCTTCACGCCGGGTGGCGACCGCATTTTTACCACCACATTCCTGGTGCATCCGGGTGCCGGCCTTCGCGACGGGCTGATTCATGCGGTCTACGGCGGCGTTTATGGGAAAGACCACGGCGTGCTCGACGGCCATCCGCGAACCGGTCCGCTGATGCCGGTGCTCAGCCATCTCGGCGCGGCGGCACCTTGCGGTTTGATGCGGCTGAAGTCAGACCAGTTCGGCGCGGAATTTAAAGACAATCTGTTTGCGTCGCTGTTCAACATGCACAAAGTCACCCGGCATATCCTCTCGCAACAGGGCGCGACGTTCGCGAGCCGCCACGAAGATCTTCTGGTTTGCGACAATGTCGATTTTCACCCGACCGACGTACTCGAAGATGCCGACGGCAGCATCCTCGTCATCGACACGGGCGGTTGGTACAAGCTGTGCTGTCCGACTTCCCAACTACATAAACCCGACATTTTGGGGGCGATTTACCGTATGCGGCGCAGCGGCGGGCACGCGGTCGCCGATCCGCGGGGAAAGCAACTGGACTGGACGGGCATGAATCCGGCGCGATTGGCGATACTACTGGGCGACCGGCGGCCGGCGGTGCGCGAACGGGCGGTTCATCAACTCGGCAAACACGGCGGCGCCGCGGTCGAGGTTTTGAATAAACAACTTGCTTCATCCCCATCGAAACTCGCGCGGCGAGGAGGCGTGTGGGCGCTGACTCGAATCGCCGGCGATGAGGCCCGTGCCGCGGTCCGGCGGGCGCTGCAGGATTCGGACGAACTCGTGCGGCAGGCGGCGCTGCATTCGGTGAGCCTGTGGAAAGACCGCGGCGCAATCGCCGCTTTGACCGAACACTTGCGGGGGCCGTCAGAGCACATTCGCCGCGGAGCCGCAGAAGCATTGGGGCGAATTGGGGATCGCAAATCAGTCGCGGCATTGCTGAAAAGTGCCGCCAAATCGGAGTGCCGTTTTTTGGATCACGCTTTGACCTACGCCCTGATGGAAATCGGCGAGGCCGATCTCGTGCGGCGTGGTCTGCGGAGCCCCCAGGCGGGGACCTTGCGAGCCGCCATGATCGCCCTGGACCAGATGCCGGGCGATCAGTTGTCCCCCGCAGACGTGGTGCCGCTGCTAACCTCCAAACAACCGGGGTTGCGCGAGGCGGCTTGGTGGATTGCCGGTCATCACCCGGGTTGGGCGGCGCAGCTGACCGAGGTTTTTCGTGAGGAAATCATGACCGGCGAGTTGCGGAGCAAATTCCCGGCACGGCTGGCGCGATATGCGCACGGCGAGGCGGTTCAGTCCGTGATTGCCGCGGGGCTCGTGGGCGAGGGGCCGGCGGCGACGAAACTGGCGATTCTCGACGCGGTGGCCGCCAGCGGGCTGCAGCAAATCCCCAAAAAATGGGCCGGGCCATTGCGGGGACTGTTGGCGTCGGATTCGGTACAACTCGTCGCGCGGACCGTGGCGACGGTTCGCGCGCTGGCAAAGTCGGCGCTCGACGACGCGTTTGTCACTCAGTTGCAATCGCTGGTCAACAACGAGAAGTATTCAAGCGAATTGCGGATTTCGGCATTGGCGACAATCTACATCGGCCGCTCAAACGCGAAATTGGAACCGTCCTCGCTGCATTTTGTCTGCAAATGCCTTTCGGTCGATCTTCCCGTCCGCGTCCGCGCCCGCGCCGTGGACGTGTTGTTGGCGACGAAGTTGAACGATGCCGGATCGGAGGTGCTGGTCGAATCGTTGTCCACCGCAGGGCCAATGGAATTGAAGCGGCTGCTGCCGAAATTTTCGGGCAACAGCAATCGACTGCTGGGTGCCGC
>JAYZEI010000102.1:0-16269 GCA_036337375.1 Planctomycetota bacterium
TTCGTAATTCATCGTCTTGGCCGCTTCGATCGGGATTGCCCCGACAAGCGATTCGAGCACCTGCGTGCAGGTGACAACGCCGGGCGAGAGATTCAGACTAACCAACTCCGCATTTGGACCCAGCGTCGAAGACGCGGGATAATTGCCATCGGCGATCAGCACCGTGGCATGATGTCCGGCCCGCGCGAGGACTTCGGAAATTTTGGGATGAATCAGCTTTGTCAGCAGCATCTTTGGGTCTTCCGCACAAAAGATCGGTAAAATTCAGCCGCCAGAAGTGTCTTTTATAGCATTCGAAAGTCGGGTTCGGCAGGGCCGTAATCAGGCGTTGGTGCGTTGCGAATTGCGCCGTCACGGGGCACAATGGACGTGCTTCCGCCCTTTCTCGCCCCGCCAGTGAGGCCTCTATCCCATGAACCGTCGTCGTACTCGCCTTCATTGCCTGACACTACTGTTGACGCTGAACGTTGCGGTGGCCGCAGCCGACGAATCGAACACCTTAAAGCTAAATCTGCGATTCCGCGTGGAGACGGCCGAGGATAGCGGCAACTTTCACACACTGACGAAACAAGCTCATTGGAATTCCAAGGAGACGGCGGTCGTCATTTGTGATATGTGGGACAAACATTGGTGCCGCGGCGCGACGCGGCGTGTCGGAGAAATGGCGCCGCGGATGAACGAAGTCGTCCGCGCGCTGCGCAACAAAGGTGCGCTGATCATTCACGCGCCAAGCAGCACAATGGATCACTACAAAAACACACCGCAGCGAAAGCTCGCGCTGCAGGCGCCGAAAGTGGAAACGAAAATCCCGCTACAAGGCTGGTGCCATCTCGACAAGGCCCGCGAGGGCGATCTGCCGATCGACGATTCCAACGGCGGCTGCGACTGCGAGCCGCGATGCAAAGGCTATGCGGCCTGGTCGTCGCAGATTGCCGCCATCGAAATCGGCGAAGGCGATGCGATTACCGACGACGCGCATGCTTACTATCTGATGCGCCAGCGCGGCATCAAAAACGTGATCGTCATGGGCGTACACACCAACATGTGCGTGCTGGGGCGGCCTTTTTCGATCCGTCAAATGATTTATCAAGGTCAAAACGTCGCGCTCGTCCGCGACCTGACCGACACGATGTACGATCCTCGCAGCAAACCCTTCGTCAGCCATTTTACGGGCACGGATTACGTCGTCGAACACATCGAGCGGCACTGGGGTCCGACGCTGACCAGCGCAGACCTCATTGGCGGCAAGGAACTGCGGTTCAGAAACGACAAACGGCCGCATTTGGCGATCGTCATGGCCGAACAGGAATATCAAACCGGCCAGACGCTGCCCGTATTCGCTCGCCATCACCTGGGCAAAGATTTTCGGGTCAGCTACGTGTTCGCCGGCACAAAGGACCGAAATAATCTGCCGGGCATCGACGTACTCGACCAGGCTGACATCGCCCTGTTCAGCGTCCGCCGCCGCACACCGCCCAAAAAGCAACTCGACGCAATACGCCGATTTGTTGCCGCCGGAAAACCGGTCGTTGGCATCCGCACATCCAGCCACGCCTTCGCACTGCGCGGCGGTCAGCAACCACCGAAAGGCCACGACCACTGGCCTCAATTTGATGCCCAGGTCTTTGGCGGCAACTATCATTTGCATCACGGCAATAACAAACCGGGCGATCCGCCGACGATGGTCTGGCCCCAGTCGGGCGCGGAATCACATCCGATTTTAGCCGGCGTTCCGGAAGGCGAATTCCGGGTCGTCTCTTGGCTGTATAAAACCGAACCACTCGGGCCAAAAACGAAACTGCTGCTGATGGGCCGCGTCGGCAACCGCACGCCGCACGAGCCTGTTGCCTGGACCAACACGCACGTCGGTGGCGGTCGAGCGTTTTATACTTCGCTCGGGCATCCGAAAGACTTTGCAGAGGAACGGTTCCAAAAGCTGTTGCTCAACGGGATTCATTGGGCCGCCGGTAAAATCGCGAAGAAATGAGTCGAATTATTCCTCGCCAGGATCATCATTTAGGAAATATCTTTCCCCGGCAAAGCCCTGAAATGAAACCCTAAAAGAAACCAGAGACCATCACGGGGGCCTTCCGCCGAGCCGTCGCAAACGCCCCGCGAAGAATTCCGTCCTCCCAAACCGAAAAGAGAGTTTTCAATGTCCAACCCACTTCCACTCGTTAGCGTCCTTGTTTTGACCTTGCTCGCGGTTCCCGTTGCGCCGGCCAGCGGCGATGTGCAACTCGCAGGCTTGTTCACCGACAATGCGGTGCTACAGCGAGGACGGACGATTCCGGTGTGGGGTACGGCGGAGGCGGACGAAGAAGTCACGGTCGTGCTGGGCGACCAAACCGTAAAAGCAAGGGCCGGCAAGAACGGACGCTGGCAGGTGAGTTTTAAAGAACTCGAGGCCGGCGGCCCGCATTCACTGGTCGTGGAAGGCAAAAATCGCGTCAGCGTCAAGAACTTGCTCATCGGCGAAGTCTGGCTCTGCTCCGGCCAATCCAACATGGCGATGACGGTCTCCCGCTCAAAAAACCCTCAATCGGAAATTGCCGCGGCCGACTTTCCACAGATACGCATGTTCACAGTCCCGCGCGGCGGCGCGGCCGAGCCACGGGACGATGTAGAAGGTCAATGGCGAGTCTGCAGCCCACAGACGGTCGGGCGCTTTTCGGCGACGGCCTACTTCTTCGGGCGCAAACTGCATCAAGAGTTAAACGTGCCGGTCGGACTAATCAATTCGTCCGTCGGCGGCACGCCAATCGAATACTGGACCAGCCGCCAGGTGCAGGAAAAAATGTTTGCCGACGAAAAAGTAAAAGCGATCAACCCCACGGTCACCGCCGCCGATAAGAACGCGGGGAATCTGTACAACGCCATGATCGTTCCACTCGCCCCGTACGCGATCCGCGGCGCGACCTGGTATCAAGGCGAGCGCAATTCAAAGAAAGGCGACTCGCGGCTTTATCAATTCCAACTACCGGCCATGATCACCAATTGGCGGGACATCTGGGGACAAGGAGAATTCCCTTTTCTCTGGGTTCAATTACCCAACTTCCAAGCCGAGCAAACCAAGCCCTCCGAAACCAGCGGCTGGGTCCTGGTGCGGGAGGGCATGCTTAAAGCGCTGGCGACGCCCAACACGGGCATGGCGGTAACCGTCGATGTCGGCGAAGCGCGTGACATTCATCCGAAGAACAAGCAGGACGTCGGCCTGCGGTTGGCGCTTTGGGCGCTGGGAAAAACATACGGCAACGAACTGGTTCACCGCGGTCCGCTGGTAAAATCGCATAAAATCGACGGCGGCAAGGTCGTGA
The DNA here is from genome assembly GCA_036337375.1 of Planctomycetota bacterium. Taxonomy (GTDB): domain Bacteria; phylum Planctomycetota; class Planctomycetia; order Pirellulales; family UBA7805; genus JAYZEI01. The sequence goes on from JAYZEI010000102.1 coordinate 3,318, forward strand.
TCGTATTCGACGCAGCCGGCTCGCAACTCGCCACAACCGACGACCAGCCGCTCAAAGGCTTTGCCATTGCAGGTAAAGACAAAAACTTCGTGTGGGCCGAGGCCACACTAACCGGTAACACGGTTGAAATATCCAGCCCGCAGGTTTCTAAGCCGCTCGCCGTCCGCTACAGCTGGGCCGCCAACCCGATTGGCAACTTGGCGAACAAAGAAGGCCTGCCCGCATCGCCGTTCCGTACCGACAACTGGGAATAATTCCCTCGCCCGGTTAGCGGGGAGGGTAGCCGAAAAAAGGAAAGCTGATGTCCTTCCAGCCTCCGCCGCGTTTCCGATTCTCTTGCGGCCGTTTTTGCGCGGCGATGAACCTTGCCCCCTCCAGGAGAGGGCATTTCTGGTCGGCCTTCGTCCTCTGCATTTTGACGGCAGGGCAGGCAACGGCCAAAGGCCTCGCCCCGGCGGAATCGCACGCAACGATGACGACGGCGGATGATCTGGTGATCGACCTCGTGCTCAGCGAGCCCGAAATCTCGCAACCGGTATTCTTCAACTTCGACGAGCGGGGGAGAATGTGGGTTGTTCAATACCGTCAGTACCCTGTTCCGGCCGGGCTGAAGATCGTCAGCCGAGACAACCACTGGCGAAACGTCTACGACAAGGTCCCCGCCGCACCGGGACAACCCGGATTCGTTCCCGGCCGCGATCGAATCACGATCCACGAAGATACCAACGGCGACGGCTTGTTCGACAGCCACAAGACATTCATCGAAGGGCTGAGCATTGTGACTTCGCTCGCTCGCGGCCGCGGAGGCGTTTGGGTTTTAAATCCGCCTTACCTGCTCTTTTACGCCGACAGCAACAACGACGATCGACCGGACGGCTCGCCCGAGGTTCACCTCAGCGGATTCGGTCTGGAAGACACACATTCGAACACCAATAGCCTCCGCTGGGGACCGGACGGCTGGCTCTACGCTTCGCAAGGCAGCACCGTCAGCGGGCGAGTTATCCGACCGGGAATTGACAAGCAACCCGTCTTTTCGCAAGGCCAGTTAATCTGGCGGTATCACCCGGAAAAGCGGCAATACGAGATCTTCGCCGAAGGTGGCGGCAACGCGTTTGGCGTCGAAATCGATTCCAAGGGACGCATCTTCTCCGGCCACAATGGCGGCAATACCCGCGGGTTTCATTACGTACAGGGTGCGTATTTACGGAAAGGCTTCTCCAAGCACGGCCCGCTGTCGAATCCCAATGCCTTTGGCTATTTCGAACACATGCCCCACCATCAGGTAAACCGCTTCACGCACAATTTTGTGATCTATGAAGGAGGAGCCCTTCCCAAAAAGTACAACGGCAAACTGTTCGGCGTCGACCCGATGAATCGCAACGTTCCAATCGCCGAGTTTACGGCCGACGGCGCGAGCTTTCGCACCAAAGACATTGCGCATGCGATGACGACGACCGACAAATGGGTGCGGCCCGTCGATATCAAAATCGGCCCCGACGGCGCGATTTACTTTGCGGATTTTTACGAGGAACACCCCAGCCACCGGCAGCATTACGAAGGACTGATTGGCCGCGATACAGGACGCATTTATCGCATCCGCGCAAAGACGTCCCGGCCGATTCAACCTTTTGATCTCAGCAAAAGAACGGCTGCCGATCTGGTCGAATTGCTCCGCCATGAAAATCGCTGGTTTCGGCAAACCGCGCTACGCTTGCTAGGCGACACCAAAGACCGCAACGTGGTGGAAAAACTCAGCGAGATGATCGATGACGGGCCGGACCAGTTGTCGCTTGAGGCATTTTGGGCATATCGGCTCAGCGGCGGACGCTATCTGACAAAAACGTCGCAACTGCTTAAAAACAAAAACCCCCACATCCGCGCGTGGACGGTCCGCTATTTGGGTGACGAGGAACAGAGCCGCAACTCGATTGCCGCCGGATTGACCGAACTCGCGGCGACGGAACCGAATATCGAAGTGCGTTGCCAACTGGCGTGCACCGCCAAACGTTTGCCGGCGAAGCACGCAATGCCCATCATTGCATCTCTCTTACGGCGAAGTGAAGACACGGGCGACCGTTACATGCCGCTGCTGCTGTGGTGGGCGATTGAATCCAAATGTGCGGACGACAGCGATGCCGTTACCAAGATGTTCCAAGATATAAAACTCTGGTCGCAACCAATCGTTCGCGATCACATCCTCGAACGCGTTATGCGGCGATTCGCCGCCACCGGTTCGCGCCGCGATTTGTTGGTCTGTGCGAAGATGCTGCGAGTGGCGCCCGACGAAGACGGGGCGGGCCGGCTGATGCGCGGATTTGAACTGGCGTACAAAGGCCGGCCGTTGACAGGCCTTCCGGAAGAATTGCTCGCGGCGATCGCCAAAGCCGGCGGCGCGTCGTTGCCGCTGCGGGCCCGCCAACTCGAACCGGCCGCCGTCGCCGAAGCGATGAAGATCATCACCAACGAAGGCGCCGACGCGATAAAGCGTCAAGAGTTAATCGAAATCTTCGGCCAGGTGCCTCACCCGCCCTGCATTTCCGTTTTACTCGGTATCGTTCTGCACGGTAAGAATGCGACCCTGCAGAAATCGGCGCTGGTGGCTCTGCAAGGTTATTCCGATGACGGAATTGCAAAAAAAGTTCTTGCTCACCTTCCCCAGCTTTCGGCCGACGTCCGCAAGACGGCATTCGCGCTGCTCTGTAGTCGCACTTCTTGGGCGCATCAAACGGTGAAGGCAGCCGGCGACGGGTCGTTTGACGCAAAGTCCGTGCCGGATCATATCGTGAATCGTTTGGTTCTGCATGGTGACGAGCACTTCGCCACGACCGTCGTAAAGGTCTTCGGCCGCCGCAGCGGACTGACAACGGAGGAAATGAAAGCGCGTATTGCAAAAGTCGCCTCAATCGTCGAATCGGGAAACGGCGACCCCTACAAAGGCAAGCCGCTCTATATGAACTCGTGCGGAAAATGTCACATCCTGCATGCCGAAGGTGGACAGATTGGCCCCAACCTGACGGCTTATAAACGCGACGATCTAAATTCGATGCTGCTGCAGATCGTCAATCCGTCGGCCGACATCCGTGAGGGATTCGAGGCCTTTGTTGCCTATACCGAAGACGGACGGACGGCGACCGGATTTATGGCCGACCAGGACGACAAGATCGTGGTGCTGCGCGACATCGACGGACAAAACATTTCACTGCGCCGCAATCAACTCGACGAAATCGTGCCGCTCGGACGCTCGATCATGCCCGAGAAACTGCTGGCTGCACTGAGCGAACAGCAAATCCGTGACTTGTTCGCTTACCTGCGAAGCGGCCAACCGCTGAATAATTGACGGCGTCACGTTATTTTGGTTTGACCGCGGCCCAGTCGATCGGCGACGATTGTGTCAATCAAGAGTTGGGTCGCATGATAAGCGACCATGGGCAGCAGACCGATGCCCCACTGTTCTGCGATGGCGATCTGGATTCCGATCATCAGCGTCTTTTGGCTGCCCGCAATGCCAACCGCGATCCAATTTTCGCGAGCCAGACCGAAGAGACGCCCCAGCCCAAAACCGGCAAACAGCGTGGCTAAGTGAAGAACCGCCACGACGGCTAGCATCATGATCCATTGTTGCGGCATCGGTGCGGCTTCGGCTGTCGAATCGCCGATGGACAGCGAAGATTTCACGGAACCGACCAGAACCATGGCAAGAATGCCGCATTGTGCGATCGTCGAAAGTACGATTTTTTGATCGCTGGCCCAGCGGCCCAGCGGCTCGAGCAACCGCACGGCTTGCCCGGCGATCATCGGCAGCACACAGACGATGAATAATTCGACGATTCTCTTCGTCAAATCAAATTCTCCGGACATGCCTCTGTTAGTCAGCAGCCACAGCAATGTCGGCGTAACGAGAAAACAACTGATGTTGGTCACCATCGTGACCACCAGTGCGACGGCATCATTACCGCCAGCGCGGCGCGTCCAAACGGCGGCAGAAGCCATTGTGCAGGGTACGGCGGCCGCCAACACCAAGCCGTCATCCAACGGCGCCACGAGCGCGTGTTTCGCAGCCCAGGCAAACAGCGGAAGCACAACAAAGTTGATCGCGATTCCAAGTATCGCCGCGCCGGGGTAGCGAACCGCGCGCCAGATAGCGCTGGCATTCAGCGTCCAAGACATGAGGAACAGGACAACGGCTACCTGGAGTTTGACCGGAAAGTTTTCGGCAAACCTGCCCAGTATGCCGTTGGCGGAGAAGCCGACGAGCAACACGGCCGCCAGTCCGATGAGAAACCACTGGCGGAGCAGAAAGTTCTTCATGCGAGTCCAATAAACCAAACACTCTGCGACCGAGCGGGAAAGTCAGGGCGGCGTTCGATCAAAACTCTGATTCACGTCACGGAGCGCCGCCGTTACTTTAAAGCGAAAGGCATTTGTCCATCCGCCCTGCGATCTCGGCCAAACGCTCACGGTCACCGCCACGAACTTCGGCCGTACACCAACCGGTGAATCGGATTTCGGCGAGCGCCCTGCGGACCGCCGGCCAATTGACGTCGCCATCGCCAAGTTTACAAAAGCCGGCCTTTTTACCCCAGTCCTTTACGTCGAGCTTGACGATCCTCCGCCCAAGAACCTGGACCCACTTTTCGCTGGGTGCGAACTTCTGATGGTTACCGATATCGAAATAAACTCCGACCCACGGACTGTTGATCGCATCGATGTAGTCGCGCAGTTGTTCGGGCTGTTCACAGAATCCGTTCCAAACGTTTTCAATGAGAACATGCACGCCGAGTCGCGACGCCAGCGGCAGCACTTTGCGAATCTCGGCGATCGAGCGCTCCCAAACGTGGTCATGGGTTTCGTCCTTACCACCAACCCGACCGGGAACACGCAACACGGATGAACCACCGTAAGCATGTGCGTCTTTGATTGCGGTCGCCAGCGCCTCACGCCCCGCATTCCGGGTGGCTTCATCCGGTGACGAAAGTCGCTTTCGCCAGTGAACCGAATCAACCACGCCATGTACCGGCATACCGGTTTCTTTGCTCGCGGCAACCGCGTCGTTAATCTTCGGGCCGCCCGGACTCGTCAATTCAATGCCGTCGTAGCCAAGTGACTTTTGTACTTTGAATTTTTCCAGTACTGTGCCGCCGGTCCCCACCATACCCCATTTGACCGATTTGAGAACCTTGCCGCGGTTCGTGCCATTACCTGATGTATCTTCGGCAAAAGTCATTTTTGGAATTGCGAGTGTGCCGAGTACCGTTGTAGCAAAAGTGGATTGAACAAATCTGCGACGGGCTAACAACGACTGGTTCATCACGACGGCCTCCAGTTAACTTGTCTAACTTGTCGGTCGCCGCTCACCATTGAAGCGGACGACATTGATCCGCCACGAATTGTAGCAGAATCGGATTGCCTCAAAGAAACGACGCGGCGATGACCGTAGGCCACGTTGCCGACAAGTTGTGTCGGTCGCCGAAAGGTATTTAAAGCATATTGCATTCATGTTCCGTTATGTCAGACAAAAATTTGCGCTGATGGTCGATCGCCGAAGCTCAGATTCGTTGAAGGTTACATAATGGCAGAGGTAGCTGGGAAAGAAGATAACATCACCCTCAGTGAGCGCGGGCGCGTAACTGCTGTTAATGGGAAACGGTCGTGCGCAGATTTTCGAAAGCCCCACACCGTGCCAGAAATCGTTTGCTTCTTGGAAAAATGTGAAGTTGCCGCTGTTGGGTGGTAATTCAAGCATGTACGCGCAGCTGACAACACTTTTGTCCATGACATGGTTATGGACCTCCTGGTACTGCCCCTTTTCGTACCGATTCAGCCAGACCTGAATTCCGTATTTCAACGGTCGAACGGGATTAAACTGCGCCAGGTAGGTATTTACGAGATTGGTTGCTTCCTTCGTGAAGGGCCCCCACGGAATCTCTTTTCGAAACTTGCCATAGGTTGAATAGCAATTGCTCCGCCAAGATGGCACCTGTTTAAAATACTCATCGTTGTCGAGAACGGGAAGAAATGCCTGCTTGATTTCGTCGTGATCCGGCAATCTCGTTTTCAAAATTGGCACTCCGAACAGCGACTCGATCACTTTGTTTCTCCATGATTTGCATGCAACGATGATTCGCGGCGTCCGCGATTTTTCGGCAGTTTTTGTCGCGGCCGTCAACCCGTCAGTCACCCGAGCAGCCCACGGGACAATGGGCGACTGCAACGCGGGCCATTGTCGCAACAGGTGATGCAATTGGCAAGCAACCTGGTATGCCGCGACAATTGCAGACTAGTCTTCCTCCGCGGACCGCCGAGTCACAGACAACGTCAACACAAACCCGAACAACAGCCCCGCTAAGATGATCCCGACGAACAAATACAGTGGCCTGATTTCGAAAAAATTGTGGCGCACATCCATGCCGAAGACCGCACACAGTGTAGCGAGTGGAAAGAAAAACGCCACCAGCAGGTTCAAACGATGTGCGGCCGTTGCCATATGAGCGCTCGACCTTGCTTGAGCTTCGGCTTGGCGCGCGATGGCAAAATCAAGCGAGCTTTTTGTGTGACTGCTAAGCAGTTCTGCGGCACGCTCAATCGTATAAGCATGATCACGGGCGTCGATGATTCGACGATCGCTGGAGCAGAGCCTGCGCGCTTCCTGTAGCGCCGTGTGTAAATTTCTCGCAGCCCGCTGCAGAGGCGCGAGTGCGTCGATCACAGCGAAGTGAGCGGCCGACGAGAGAGCTTGCTCAGAACAATTCTCTAACGCCTCAATCTGCGCATCATATTCTTCAACATGCTTCGTCAGTGCCGCCGGCCCCGCACCCAGTGTGTTACTGACCCAGGTGCCGTCGGGTTTCCGCCAGAAAAAACGTCCTTCCCGCGCCGTTTCCTCGGCCATCGGCGGCGCGTGCAACACGAGCAGCAGGTGTTCATCGACGAACATCGCCCGCTGACGGCCCGCCGTCGAGCCGAGCCGATCGCGAAACTCTTGCGGCACGTCCCAACTTGACGGCAGAATCGAATTCTGTTGCATCGGCGCAGTCTCCGGTCAAATGCAAGCTGAAACGACGCCGATTGGCGGTTCCAGGTGCTTCAATCTATCGCGCGGCCGGGCGTCCGGCAAGAAACCACGATTGAGTTGCATAACACCTGCGGCCGCAATAGTTTGCCAACGCTGCCAGCATTCGCCTAGCGTCCCGACTCGGCGGTTGATACACTCCGCGGATCTGTTCTGCATCCGGCTTTCTATTCACATCGTTCGACTCTCGGTCAAGGTCATCATGACGCGAATCGCCTGCTGTTTGTCTGCGCTGACCCTGCTATTGAGTTGCTCTCCGCTGCCGGCTCAGACGGGGCAAGGTCCCGAGTTGGTATTGGAAGAATTTGTCGAGCCCTTCGATTTGGACGCCTGGATTCACGACCAGCAACTGTCGGCCGACTGCAGCGGTTGTCCGTCGTCGACAGGTTGCGGCTGCCACAACCGAAACTATCGAGAGCCGTGGAACTGGGTATTACTGCCGGACGGCGTGATCTACAAATCGTATCTGGCCGGTGTCCGCGAGCCGCGACTGGGCATCAGTGGTTTCAACCTTCCGGATATCGGTTGGATTTGGGAAGCAACACTTGGCGGACGGGTGGGCATTCTTCGCTTCGGTTCACCCAATGATTCCTGGATTCAAGGATTTCAGCTCGATTTCGAAGCGGCCGCGCTGGCGCGACTGGATTCGACTCGCGATTTGGTGGCAACCGATTATCGTTTCGGTCTTCCGCTGACGTTCGGCTTTGGCAACTATCAAACAAAATTCGGTTATTACCACGTCAGCGCACATTTGGGTGATGAGTTTCTGCTACGCACAGGTACGCCGCGCGTAAATTACGTCCGCGATTCGATCGTCTGGGGCCATTCAATCAATTGGACTAATGAACTGCGGGTTTATTTCGAATGCGGATATGCCTTTGTCGCCGACGGGGGGGCGCGGCCCTGGGAATTTCAATTCGGCGCCGATTATGCCAGCAGATGTTGTACAGGACCTCGTGGAGCCCCTTTTGCAGCCGTCAATTTTCATCTGCGCGAGGAAGTCAATTTTGGCGGCAACGCCGTCTTTCAAGCCGGTTGGCAATGGAGGGGCAAGCCGGACGGACATTTACTGCGACTCGGCTTTCACTTTCACGTTGGCGAAAGCACACAGTATGAATTCTTCGACGACTCCGAACGCCAAATCGGCTTTGGCCTCTGGTACGACTTCTGATCGCGTGCTATGAAGGCTGAATGCTGACCGTTGACCGCTGAAGGCTCTCTCATGCGTCGCTTCCTTGGCGATTATGGGCTGTTCCTCAAGGAGTTCGGCCGCACGTTTCACACCACTGGTGCGCTGTTACCCAGCAGCCCCCTACTCGCGCGCGCGCTGTCGCGCTACGTTGGTGTCGCACCAGCATATACGGAGGATGGCGATGGGCCGAGAAGCGGACCACGACGAATCCTAGAAGTTGGCCCCGGCACCGGCGCCGTCACGCGTTCAATTGTCAAACGTATGGGCCAGTCCGACCAACTGGAGTTGGTCGAGTTGAATGATCGGTTCGTCGAGCGGCTTCGGCGCGGATTCGAGAACGATCCCTTACTAAACACGGTCTCGGACCGCGCCACGGTGCACCACAAAAAGATTCAAGACGTAGAACAACACGATCACTACGATGTAATCGTCTCCGGATTGCCGTTGAATAACTTTTCTGTAGAAGATGTCGCAGCGATTCTGGAAAAATTCAAACAACTGCTTAAGAAGCCCGGCGGTACGCTTTCGTTTTTTGAATACATCGCCGTCCGGCCGCTCCGCAGCGTAATAGCCGGCCGCGCCGAACGTCAACGCCTCCGCGACGTAGGCCGTGCACTGAGCGACGTATTTCGTGACTTCGAAATTCGACGACAAAGCATCTGGACCAATGTCCCGCCGGCCTGGGTGCACCATGTTCGATTTGATTAACACGCCTTAGCCTGAAACACGCACTTAAAGCGAGGGACGCCGCCCCTCGCACCGGCCTTGGCTTGTCGGTCAAACCGCTCAGATTTATAATTACCCAGTAGCTCTTCAAAGCAGTTTTCTCTCGTAAGGACGCCGCTACACTTCAGCAGGAGGAATTCGTATGGCGCACGGTTATTCGCCAAAGCTGATCTTGGCCTTGTTGATCGCATTCGCCGCCGCCGCCGCGCAGGCCGACGACAAAAAAAAGAAGAATGACGCCAAGGACAGCGACGAATACTACGAACTGTTCGAAGTGTTCGCCGATTCACTGGATCAGATCGAGCGTAACTATGTAAAGGAAATCAGTCGACGAAAATTAGTTGAAGCTGCGATTCGGGGGATGATCAAGGAACTGGATCAGCACTCCAGCTACATCAACCGGAAAGAGGTCGACCGATTCCGCACCAGCGTCGAGAACCAATTTGGCGGTATCGGAATCCACGTCTCAATTCAAAATGGTTGGATCACCGTCGTTAGCCCGTTGGTTGGCTCGCCAGCTTACCAGGCGGGAATCATCGGTGGCGATCAGATTATTGAGATCGAGGGAAAGTCCTCGAAGGGCATCACGTTGACCGAAGCTGTGGGAAAACTTAAGGGCAAGGTTGGTACCGATGTCAACGTAACGCTGCGGCACGGCGACGACGGCGAGCCTCGCAAGGTAACGCTGACACGCGGCTTGGTGAAAGTTGAAACCGTTCTGGGTTACGGCCGCCATCAGGACGATTCGTGGAAATTTATGTACGACGATGAAAGTCAAATCGGTTACATCCGGCTCAGTTCATTCGGCCGCGACACCGCTAAAGAGTTGCGGACGGCACTAGAGCAACTTCAAAAGCAACAGATAAAAGGCCTGGTTCTCGACTTGCGGTTCAATCCGGGCGGTCTACTTTCGGCGGCAATCGAGATTAGCGATTTATTTGTTGAGAAGGGATTGATTGTCAGCACGAAAGGCCGCAACGTGCGCGAGCGCAAGTGGCATGCTAAAAAGGGCGGCACCTTTAAGGGTTTCCCGATGGCCGTACTCATCAACCGCTACAGCGCAAGCGCGAGTGAGATCGTATCCGCCTGCCTAAAAGACCACGACCGCGTGGCGTTGATTGGCGAACGGACGTTCGGCAAGGGAAGCGTACAGAATGTCATCGAACTCGAAGACGGTGACAGCGTGCTGAAGCTGACCACAGCCAGTTACTGGCGTCCAAACGGTAAGAATATTCATCGCTTTCCGAATGCGAAGAATGAAGACCAGTGGGGCGTGCGTCCAAGTGACGGCTATGCCCTTCGTATGACCGACGAAGAAATACGTAATTTGGTCGCTCACCAGCGAGGCCAGATTGTTGCCCATGGGATGCGGCCGGATAACGGTGAAAAAGAGGACGACGAAAAGAAGCCCGATGGAGACAAACAACCAGCGGACGGCGAGGATCCCGGCGACGAAAAGAAAGATGGCAATACGGACAACAAAGACAAGAGTGACACCGATGGTGAAGAGTCCAAAGACGGTGAAGAGCCCAAAGACGGTGAAGAGCCCAAAGACGGTGAAGAGCCCAAAGACGGTGAAGAACCCAAAGACGGTGAAGAACCCAAAGACGGTGAAGAACCCAAAGACGGTGAAGAGCTCAAAGACGGTGAAGAGCTCAAAGACGGTGAAGAGCTCAAAGACGGTGAAGAGCCCAAAGACGGTGAAGAGCCCAAAGACGGTGAAGAGCCCAAAGACGGTGAAGAGCCCGAAGGCACATTCACGGATCGCCATCTAGAGAAAGCGATCGAATATCTTTCGACCGAGATCGCAAGAGCCGATACAAATTAGCACGGATTTTATGTCGTATTCGAGCGACGATTCGCCTCCGGCCGGCGACTGCAAATTGTTTCGTTCACGGCGTGTCACCCAACAGATCGTAAAGTTCTTCCCGCGTTTGCATCAGGTCAAGCAGGCTCAGCTGCGACCCCTCATCGGCCAGCACGGCCAACGCGGCTTCAACCGCTTTCATGGCGACTCGCAAAAGCGTGACGGGATACAGCACACACGCATATCCCATATCAGCTAGTTCCTCCAGCGGCAACGACGGACTTTTGCCGAACTCGGTCATATTGGCGACTAACGGCGCGTCGATTGCAGTTGCGAATTGGGCAAACTCATCTTTAGTCTGCAGTGATTCCGGGAAAATCCAATCGGCTCCGGCGTTGAGGTAATCCCCGGCGCGCCGAATAGCCGCATCGAAGCCCTCGACTCCCCGCGCGTCGGTCCGTCCAATGACGATCAAATCGGGGTTCCGTCGTGCCTCGACCGCGGTCCGCAACTTGGCGGACATTTCTCCTGTCGTCACCAATTCCCTGCCTTCGAGATGACCGCAATGTTTTGGCAATCGCTGATCTCCAAACTCAATCGCTGCGGCCCCGACCGCTTCGAGTTCGACAACGGTCTGCCGCACGTCGTTAGCATCTCCAAAGCCCATATCCGCATCCACCATCAAAGGCGTATCCACGCTGCGGGCAATGTACGCCGCCTGTTGTACCAATTCGGCCGGCGAATAAAGCCCCGCGCCGACCACCGCCATCACTGCGGACGAAAGTGCCGCACCGGATAGATAGATCCCATCAAACCCTTCGCGTTCGGCCATCACCGCCGCCAGCGCATTGGGCACACCCACGACTTGAATCGTGGCGTCCTCGACGGATCGACGCAGCCGAGCAGCGAGCGTAGGTTCAGACACTCGGAGATACCCTGTCACACGATTCCGCTACTTTAACCGTACCCGAGTTCATGCAATTCATCTTCTTTCAAACCATGGTGATGGCCCAGTTCGTGCAACACTGTAATATGAATCTGCCGCTTCAGTTCGCGTTCGTTTAAATCTCCACCGGCTTCGACCGCAGCTGCGTTCATGATGCCTTCACGAAAAATCGTTACGGCATTGGGCATGGTGGGCGGATGAAACTCACTGCGCTCGCTGATTGGCACACCGGTGAACAGACCGCACAAATCACCGCGACAGACATTCAATTCACGTAACACATCATCCGGAGGATAATCTTCGACGTGCAGCGGCACTTCGACAAGCATCTGGTGAACGCGGGCCGACATTCCGCCGAGTACTTCTTCAAGTTTCTCGTCAAACAGGTTACGGAGGCGGGGATTCATGACAAGATTTCAGTAGTCACCGTTCAAACGACCAGCTTTCTTTATAGTATTTCGTAGACCATGAAAAAAGCTGGACGTTGAAATTACGCTCTAGTCAATTCACGGCCGGGCGATTAGCTTAACACGACATCGGTTCTCAACGCGAGCGGCTCATGGCTACCTCAAATTCAAAATTGCCGATCTCGGACGACGCTCAGTGTGACTGTAAGATTGTGGCGTTCGAAATTCTGCTGGTTGCCTCGCTATTTGCGCTACATGCCGGCTGGCATGCGCCGGAAGTGAACGAGCCAAATTACCTCGCCAAGGCAAAACAGTACTGGAATCCGGACTGGTGTAGCGGCGACTTTTTCTTGAACTCGGCCGATGCCCACGTCGTATTTTACTGGACTTTTGGCTGGACGGCTTGCGTGTTGCCGCTACCGACCGCGGCACTCATCGGTCGCTTGCTGACGTGCTTGCTGTTGGCAATTGGTTGGCAACGGCTAAGCAGTTCCATCGTTCCCCGCAGTTTTTTTGCGGCGTTTTCGGCTGCACTGCTGGTTTGTCTGAACCACCGATTTCACATGGCGGGCGAATGGATTGTTGGCGGTGTCGAAGCTAAGGGATTCGCCTACGCACTGGTGATGCTCGGGCTAGCGCAAATCGTCAGACACCGTTGGAATTGGGCGTGGATTTGTCTTGGCGCGGCAACGGCCATGCATGTCTTGGTCGGCGGATGGTCGCTGATTGCCGCCTTTGCCGTTTGGACGATTACTCACAGCCGGTCAGACGAACCGAGTTTTTCTTCAATGCTCGGCGGACTGAC
>JAYZEI010000103.1:0-5293 GCA_036337375.1 Planctomycetota bacterium
GTAAACTACCGCGGCCTGCCAACCAGCTGAAAGGTTTGGAGCGAAGTGCGGGACTAAAACACAAAATAGCAAGACCGAGCCGCTGCACGAAAATGCCAGGCCACCGATGGCGCCTTCGACGGTCTTGCCGGGGCTAAGCCGCGGTGCCAGTTTATGGCGTCCGATCAATCGGCCGACTGTATAAGCGCCGATATCGCATAATTTGACAACGGCGATCAGCGATAACAGCGGCACGCCGTCCCAGTGATCGAGGCTCACAAAACGAAGCTGCACCAAAAAGCTCAACAATAAGCCAACATATGCGACTCCGAAAAGTGACAGTGCCAGGTTTTTTGTCGCGCCCTGCGAATTTTCGTAACGACATAGTTCGGCGACAATCGCAACCACCGCTGTGGCGGTGAGTGCGGCTAACGGCCAGCCCGTCCCACCGAGTGGACAGTCGGTCGGATAGCCCGGATACATAAAGGGAATGCCTGTTACGGCAACCGCCAGCGCCGACCCACCGTAAACGACCCAAGCGACCGGCCGCTGCTCCCGAACCGAAATCAGCCGCAGGATTTCGCCTGCGGCGACGATCGAAAGTACAACTGCCACCGGAATTAACACAATACCCGGCGGCGCGACGCGGAAGTCAATCCAGAAAAGCAGTACGAGTGCCGCAATGAGAAGGCCGCTAAGTACCAGTCGCCAGCGGAGCACCGATATGAAATCCTTACGTCTGAGGGGTACCGTCGGACAACCCGCCGAATCGCCGTTCGCGCGTGGCAAAGTCGCCAATGGCCGCGTGTAGGTCAGACTCGCGAAATTCGGGCCAGCATTTTTTGGTTACCCACAATTCGGCATAGCTGATCTGCCACAGAAGAAAGTTGCTGATTCGCATCTCCCCGGCCGTACGCACCAGCAGATCGGGATCCGGCATGCCAGCCGTGTAGAGCCGTTGACTGATCGTTTCTTCAGTGATGTCGGCGGCATCGAACCGCCCCAGCTGGACTTCTTCGATCAAGCGGTGGATCGCGTCGATCAACTCCGTACGGCCGCCGTAGTTTACCGCAAGGCACAGCCTAGTGCCCGTGTTTTGGGCGCTCAGTTCAATCGTCTTGTCGGTTTCGCGCAGCACATTTTCTGGAATCCCGTGACGGCGGCCGATCGTGCGGACGCGTATGTTGTTTTGCATGATTGTTGACCGCTCTTCGATCATGTACTGTTCGAGCAGGTGCATGAGAAAGTCGAGTTCGACCTGCGGCCGTTTCCAATTTTCGCTGGATAGGCAGTATAACGTCAATTGCTCGATATCCAATCGCGAACATTCCTCGGTGATTCGCCGTACGCTTTCGACGCCTCGGCGATGGCCTTCGATGCGAGGCAGCCCTTGAGTCTGTGCCCAGCGACCGTTGCCGTCCATGATGACGGCAACGTGACGGGGCCATTGTTCGCGCTCGATGTCAGCCAGGGGAGGATTCGTTGGACGCGGTGCCTCAAACATGGAATTGACCGGTGGCGCTTGTGCCTAGGATGACATCGGAACGTAACGGTTACTGCCCAGGGGCTAACGACGAAGGAGCGGCGTACATCCGTTGACAAATCGCGCACGCCATAACGGCTCAACGCCCTTCATTAGACAGTTTTCCGTCCGGAATGTGCAACGCCGGATTTCAAGGCGAACCGACAGCGACGGTATCCGATTGTGCTTCGGCCAGGATCGTCTGCGTCCGCTCAGGCCCGACGGAAACATATGAAATCGGCCGTTCAACTAATTCGCTGATGCGATCCAGATACCGGCGTGCGTTCTGCGGCAGTTTGGCCATCTCGCGGATATCGCTGATTTCCTGCTGCCAGCCGGGCAACGTTTCGAAAATTGGCACAGCTTGCCGCAACTCGTCGACATGACTGGGGAAATCAGTCACCCGGCGACCGTCGATTTCGTACGCGGTGCAAATTCTCAATTCAGAAAATTCGCTCGGCACATCCAGCAGCATCACGGCCAATTCGTCCGTACCGCTAAGCCTCGCCGTGTACCGCACCGCCACCGCATCAAACCAACCGCACCGCCGTGGCCGGCGAGTGACCGTGCCGTATTCGTTGCCTCGGTCGCGGAGAAGTTGTCCTTCGTCGTTGTCAAGTTCTGTCGGAAACGGCCCACCGCCGACGCGCGTCGAATATGCCTTCACAATTCCGATCACGCGGTTGATATAACGGGCCGGTACTCCGGAACCCGAAGTGACACCGACACCGGAACTGTTGCTGCTTGTGACGAACGGAAATGTGCCGTGGTCGACGTCGAGTAACGAGCCTTGTGCGCCTTCGAACAGCACGGACTTGCCACTTTCCAACGCATTCAGCAGCACGCTGGTCGTGTCCACAATGTGAGGCTTCAATCGATCGGCGAAGTGCGAGTATTGTTCGAAGATTTGATTCGCGTCCAGCGCCGCCGCGTCCGCTGCACCGTTAAGGCCCGCCAATGTCCGTTTCTTTATTTCGACAATATGTTTAATACGGTCGTGCAGCGATGTTCGGATCAGATCCCCCAGCCGTAGTGCGTACGAGCGACCAACTTTGTCCCGATAACACGGCCCGATTCCACGCTGCGTCGTGCCAATGTTTTCGCCGTCCGCGGTCGACTCGTCCAGCGCCCGGTCCTCAGCCATGTGCCAGGGAAAAATCACGTGCGCCCGGTCGCTCAGCATGAGGTTTTCCCCAATGGCAACTCCGCGCGACGCGAGGCCGTCGATTTCGGCGAGGATCGATTCGGGGTTGATTACGACACCACCGGTGACGATACATTGGACGTTGGGCGTTAGAATTCCGCTGGGCAACAGCGACAATTTGTACGTCTCGTCACCGTGTACAACCGTGTGTCCAGCATTTGCGCCCCCCTGGTAACGGACCACGAAATCGTGATGCTCGGTGAGCAAATCGACGACTTTTCCTTTAGCTTCGTCGCCCCACTGAAGGCCAATGACACACGTTCCCGGCACGTAATATTCCTTTATGCAAATAACCAACCTGCCAGCGGCTTTTCGCAAGCGGCCAAGCCTGTCAGTCTATCTGGCCGGTGCGGGTCGGGCAAGGCAAGCGGTCGCGGGATCCCGTCAACCATCCGGATATTGTCGGCAGTATTCGTACATTGCGATCGCGGCGGCCGTCGCGGCATTGTGGCTGAACGGCAAACCGAAAACAGGTATTTCAACGGCATCATCCACGACTTGCAATATTTTCTCGGTCAGCCCACTGCGTTCGTTGCCGACGACCAGTACCGCCTTTCGCGGGAAACTATAGTCTGACAAATCGACGGAATCGGTCGTTTGTTCCAGAGCCACGATCCGGTGGCCGATCTTCTTTAATTCAACGAGCGGTGGCTCCAACGTCCGGTGAGTTTCGATTTGTACCGAATTCGCACCGTCACGGGCAATTTTCTCAATGATGCGACCCGTGCCACAGCAAATAACTCGCTCGATGGCGCAACAACCGCAGGCGCGGACAATTCTCGAAATATTCACATTACTACGCATCGGCGCGCAAGCCACTAGCAACTCGCGAGGACGCTGTAGTTGGCGCAGCGGCTTATGACGCTGGTGTTGTAACATGGGAGCAAGGTTGAACGGGCAGAGGCGAGGAAACAGATTTTCTTATATTCTCGACCGACTGAAACCCTGCTCTCTCACCTAGGCTGTGAAGGTCGATGGGCCAGATCCAGATCACTAAACTGGATGTGCTCGTCACCGTTCGGAATTCGATCGAAAACGATTGAAATCAGCTGCTGAAAGTTACCCGGCAGGATGCGGTAGTAATTGTGCTTGCCTTCGCGGCGCGGCTCGATGAAGCCGGCATTCCGCAGCATGCCCAAGTGATGGCTAACGGCCGGCTGGCTGAGATTCAGCAAGTCGCATAAAGCCCGCACGTGCAATTCTTCAGCTTGTGAGAGCAAGTACAAAATGCGTAGCCGCGTTTCGTCGGAAAGCAACTTAAACAGGTGAACCATCTGCTTTGCCAGTCGATTTGGCAAATGCGAAAGTGCGGCGGCTGTGTCCTTTGCATCAGGTTGGTTAGTCGATTTGTGTCGGTTAGCGGTCACATCTTGGCGTTCTTCAAAACTCATTGCAGCTCCTGCCACTGTCAGTTTCCTTTTTGTCCGATGATCAACCTGCAGTGAAATTGCAAAGCGCGTCGTTGCCGCGCCTTCGCACCGTATATATATATTTTTTGAGGCCGGCCATTCATCCTTCTTGAAAGCACCTCCGCTCGAGAACCGAGACAATAGTTTCGACGAAAAGGATGTGACAGCTCTGCCGATCAAACGACCACATTGTAGCCGCGATTCCGGCGATTGAAAGTGATCGAACAGGCAGAAATTTTTTTCCGGCCGCCGCCTCCCCGACGACTTGTCCCGAGAGGTGACAAGGTGCTAGTAAATGTAGCGTCGTGACGTCAGCACGCCGGGCTCGGGCTGGTCGTGATCTAAACGAGCGGGGTTTACGAGATTTTTTTGCGCAGGTCGGTGTGAGTGGTTGCCATAAGAGATTTCTCTAGGTAGATTGGCCTGCCTCACCCTCGCCCGCCTCGCAATCCGTCGCGGCGCGCGTTTGCGGGGGGCTGCCTGCGGGCCTTTTCCTCAGGCTCTCTCTTCAGGCCTTCGCCGCTCTGCTGGTCGGATCGGTCATCGGGGCAGTTAGTTTCGGCACGCTCGAATCGGCGGAGTTCACAAAACGGAAAGTCGGTTAATGACGGGCTACTTTTGATCCTTGTTCCTGCCGGTCCGCTTCTTTTCCCCTGCTCCGCACAAATAGGGCGCGTGGAATTCAACGCAGGCCAACACGTCGTCGCGATAGATTCCCCACGGGATAAAGATTCCGCGCAGTGGAGCCAGTTCGCCCAATCTCGATTTTGGCATTATTAATATTCCGGCATCCAGTTCGCGCAGCGATCCGATCGAATGCCAAGCGGTTGTGCGGCTGCGCCGCCAGACTAGCTGCGTAATTCCCACGTTGTCGATCTGATAGTGGATCGGAATGAAGAGCCGCCAAACCGTTACGCTGCCGAGCAGCGCAGCGATTGCAGCCAAATACAGCTTGCCCGACACCCATCCAACCAAAGCAGAGATCGTTATTAATCCACAGAACACAACCACCGCCACCTTCCGCTGTTGAATCAGAGGAAAGAAAGTCCATTCAATCGCCGGTCCCGGCGAAGTCTCTCGCTCATCCTTTAGCACGGGCGTTCGCACGCGTATTTTTGTGGTCGAATCAGACATGGGCTTAATTGTAATCGATGACGGGGCGGACCTCGAGAACGACGC
>JAYZEI010000104.1:0-11589 GCA_036337375.1 Planctomycetota bacterium
CAAGGTATCAGAAAGTTCGTCGTCGTAGACCCGCAGGGCCCTGGCGATGCCCAACTTGCAAGCGCCGGACTGTCCCGTCATGCCTCCCCCGTGAACGCGAATAACGATATCAACTTCACCCGCCTTACCGGTTTGCTCCAATGCGGCCATCACGGCATTTCGATCTTGCTCTCGGCAGAAATAATCGTCCAGCGGCCGTTTGTTAATCGTGACTTTTCCCTCGCCCGCACGAATGCGTACCCGGGCCACCGACGATTTACGTCGTCCGGTGCCCAAAGCATCGCCAGTGATTTTGTCTTTTGATAGAACCATAGCCTGATTTCAGTTTGCGGATGCGGAAGTTAGCCGCCGTACGGTTGCGGATCCTGCGCCTGGTGCGGATGGTCGGTTCCGACGTAAACTTTCAGCTTGCCGAGCATCTTGCGGCCCAGCTTATTCTTGGGCAGCATTCGCCGCACCGCCTCGGAGAGGATCAGAGTCGGATCCTTTTTACGCCGTGATTCCGCAGTCTCACTACGCAAACCGGGCCAGCCCGTGTACCACGTGTACTTCTTTTGCTCCCATTTTTTGCCGCTCAACACGACCTTCTCGGCGTTCAAGACGACGACAAAATCACCGGTATCCACGTGGGGCGTGTAGGCGGGGCGATGCTTGCCCATCAAAATGGTGGCAATCTTAGAAGCAAGCCGGCCGACGACCTGATCTTCGGCGTCAAACAGCCACCACTGTTGCTGTACTTCGCCCGGCTTGGCCATGTAAGTCTTCATCGTGACGACAACCGCGGTCCCTGGAAAATCTAAAGAAACAGCCAATCTACCTGCTTCATCACGACGGGACAAGGCAGGCCTTGCCCGGTTTCTCCCTTTGCGGAGTTGTAGCCGCCTATTAAGCTAGGCGGCTGAGATTCTCCGATTGTCTCGTTTAGCCGCATCCCGGCAATGCTGGAGTGGTTCTGGGGAACATCAGAAACGGACACTCGCGTTAGGTCACGGTCACACAAAAAAATAATCGATTATGCAAGTCGCAATCGCCAAGGAAACATATCCGGGAGAACGCCGCGTGGCACTGATTCCGGCCGGGATTCCACCCCTGGTGGAGGCTGGAATCGACGTCATCGTGCAATCCGCTGCCGGCGAGTCGGCGGGATTTTCCGACACCGCATATGAAGCGGCGGGGGGGAGGGTTGTTGCAGACCGAGCGGAGGCCTTCCGGGCCGATGTAATTTTGCAAGTCCGAACATTGGGGGCCAATCCAGAGGCGGGCCGCACGGATCTGGATTTAATGCACGACGGCCAGACGATCATCGGCACGGCCGATCCGCTGGGCTCCCCTCAGGCCGCCCAGCAGTTGGCGGAAAAAAAAGTCACGCTGTTTGCTCTGGAATTAATTCCACGCATCACCCGGGCGCAAAGTATGGACGTGCTCTCCTCCCAGGCGACCATCGCGGGCTACCGCTCGGTGCTGCTGGGCGCGACGGCACTGCCGAAAATGTTCCCCATGATGATGACGGCTGCGGGCACACTTGCCGCCGCCAAAGTTTTCATCATCGGCGCCGGCGTGGCGGGACTTCAAGCCATCGCCACCGCACGGCGGTTGGGCGGCATCGTCAGCGGGTACGACGTGCGTCCCGCGGTCCGCGAACAGGTCGAAAGCCTGGGCGGTCGGTTTGTCGAGTTGGAACTGGAGACCGATCAGTCGGAAACCAAGGGCGGCTATGCCAAAGCGATGGACGAAGAGTTTTACAGAAAGCAGCGAGAACTAATGGCGCGTGTGGTGGGCGAAAGCGATGTGGTCATCACCACCGCCGCGATCCCCGGCAAGCAATCACCGCTGCTGGTCACCGCGGCCGCGGTCGAAGGCATGAAGCCCGGCAGTGTGATTGTTGATCTGGCGGCCGAGCGAGGAGGAAACTGCGAACTATCGGAAGCCGATCAGCAGGTCGAACGGCACGGCGTCACGATTCTCGGCCCCACGAACTTGCCGGCCGAAGTTCCGCAGCACGCCAGTCAAATGTTTTCGAAGAACATCGTCACACTGCTGCTTCATCTGACAAAAGACGGCTCGCTGCACCTGGACCTGGAAGATGAAATCACACGCGAAACTGTGGCCGCGCATCGCGGAGAAGTCACCAATCCGCGGATGCGCGAAATCCTCGGCCTGGAACCTCTGACGACAACCGAGCCCAAAGCCGCCGAACAACTGCCAACCGACACCGCGCCACCGCCCATTCCATTTGATGACGATGACGAAGAGACTGGCGAAATCAATCCGAAAGCGGTCGAGTAACGCGAGGAGCAAACGATGTTCATCCTGCCGACAACCTGGGAGTTTTCCGCCGCCGTGATGATGGCACAAACTTCGCCGACCGCGGCACTCATCACCGGTCTCACGATTTTGATGCTCGCCGTGTTCGTTGGCTTCGAAATTATCACCAAAATTCCGCCGACGCTGCACACACCGCTGATGTCCGGCTCCAACGCGATCAGCGGCATCACGATCGTCGGTGCGCTATTGGCCGCCGGTCAGGACGATTCCGGAATGGCGCGCTTCCTCGGATGTTGCGCTGTCATCATGGCGACAATCAACGTTGTTGGCGGATTCATGGTCACCAATCGAATGCTGGAAATGTTCCGCAAGAAAAAGTAGCGGCCGATGGAATTCACGCGCGAAGATTATATCAATCTGGCTTACGTCATTGCCGGCGTAATGTTCATTTTCGGCCTCAAGGGGCTGACGCATCCGCGGACCGCGGTCCGCGGCAATCTGCTCGGCGCGTCCGGCATGCTGATCGCAATCGTTGCCACCTTGCTCGTTAATGACATTGCGTCGTACAGCGGCATTCTCGTTGGTATCATCATCGGCGGGGCGATTGGCGGAATTCTGGGCGTCAAGATCGAGATGACGGCCATGCCGCAGCTGGTCGCGGTGTTTAACGGCTTTGGCGGCGGTGCTTCGGTCCTGGTGGCTTGGGCGGAGCTGATGAGAGCCGCGGACACCGTAACAGAAGCTGCGGAATCGACGGCCAGCGGCGACACCGTGGTGAATATCGCCGTCGCAGCTTCGGGCATCATCGGCGTGGTGACGTTTTGGGGCAGCCTGATTGCGTTCGGCAAGTTGCAAGAACTCGACATGTTCAAAAAGCCGATTCATCTGAATGGGCATCAGATGATTACCATCGGTGTGGCGGCGCTTTCGCTCTTGCTCGCCGTATTCGTCGCCGGAACCGGTTCGCACTTTGGCTATTTTGTCATGATTATCGCGGCGTCGGCGCTGGGAATTTTGCTGGTCGTTCCGATTGGCGGAGCGGACATGCCGGTGGTTATCGCACTGTTGAATTCTTATTCAGGACTGGCCGCCGCCGCCACGGGATTCGTCATCGATAATAACGTGCTGATCATCGCCGGATCGCTGGTTGGCGCCTCGGGGCTGATTCTGACCAACATCATGTGCAAGGCGATGAATCGCTCACTGGCAGCCGTGCTGTTCGGCGTCCTTGAACCGGGCGCCGAGACGGCGACGGCCGACGAAGTCTACGAAGGCAAAATCAAAAGCACATCGGCCGATGAGGTTGCCATGCTTTATGAAAGCGCCGAGCGAGCCGTGATCGTGCCCGGCTACGGCATGGCCGTTGCCCAGGCGCAGCACGCGGTTCGCGAATTGACCAACGAGTTAACGAAACGGGGCGTCGAGGTCGAGTTCGCGATTCACCCGGTCGCGGGCCGCATGCCGGGACACATGAACGTATTGCTGGCCGAGGCGGAAATTCCCTACGATCAATTAAAAGAGATGGACGTCATCAACCCCTCGTTCGCCCAGACCGACGTCGTGTTGGTCATCGGCGCAAACGACGTGGTCAATCCGCTGGCCCGCACGGATCCGACCAGCCCGATTGCCGGCATGCCGATCTTGAACGTCGATCAAGCGCGAACGGTCGTTGTCATCAAACGCAGCCTCAGCCCCGGGTTTGCCGGAATTCCCAACCCGCTGTTCGCCGCTGACAATTGCCTGATGTTCTTTGGGGACGGCAAGCAGGCGGTCCTCGATTTGGTGGCGGCCATTAAGGAAGGATAGCCCAACGGCACCGACCGCCACGGAACGCGTATTTGTCAAACGCCTGCCCGGCAATGTAACCACGCTGCACAGCATCTTGGCACTGGTCGCGTGTAGCCGTGCTGACAATAATGAAGTACATTGACCCGCCTGTTAATTAACGCCGACCAAGCATTTTTGCAGCAGCATCTCGAATGAGCGAAACGTTTATTTTGATCCCCGGCCGCACCAGCAAACAGGGCTGCGGCATCAGCGAGGGTAAATTCGAAGATAAATACCAAAGCGAAATCAACACGCTGCAAGTTGCCCCCGGAGACATGGCCCGGCTGGCCCTGGACGAGGGAGACCAAGTGAGATTGACCAACGAATATGGAACCATCGACGTGGCGATTAAGGCGGCGAAAGGCGAGGAATTGCCAAATGGACTGCTGTTTATCGCCTACGGCGACCTATCGAGCCGCCTGATGGGCGCCGATACACACGGTTCGGGAATGCCGACGAGTAAAGGAATTGATGTCGAGTTGGAGAAAGTCACGTAATGGCGGACCGAAGAGGGCCGAGCCGCATTCTCTCTTCATCGGCACCCTCTCTTCAACGCGAGGTCCAACAAAACCGAATTTATGAGCACCATCGCCGATCAAACCGACAATCTCAAAATCGTTCAGGACGCTACTTGCACGTTCTGCGGCTGTGTTTGTGACGACATTGACCTGAAAGTTGAGGGTCACACGATCACGGAAGCGAAACGCGCATGTATATTGGGGAAGGCTTGGTTTCTGAACCACGACATCGAAGAAGGTCCAAGCTGCCTGATCGACCATCAGCCGGCGACCGTGGAGGAAGGCATCGAACGCGCCGCGCAGATTTTGTGCGGTGCGAAGTACCCGCAGGTTTATGGACTGAGCGACTGTCCGTGCGAAGCGCAGCGCAAAGCGGTCGCCATCGGCGACTGGATCGGCGGAAACATTGACACCACGACCAGCGTTTGCCACGGCCCCTCCGGAATGGCGTTTCAGGGCGTGGGCGAGGTAACCTGCTCACTGGGCGAAGTGGCCAACCGCGGCGACATGATCATTTTCTGGGGCAGCAATCCGGCCGAAAGCCATCCGCGACACTTCACCAAGTACAGCCTGATGCCGAAGGGGCTGTTCACCCCGAATGGACGCAAAGATCGTACCTGCGTCATAGTCGACGTCCGCAAAACGAAAAGTGCGAAAGCCGCCGACATTTTTCTGCAAATCAAACCCCGTAAGGACTTCGAGGCTTTATGGACGCTGCGGGCGCTGGCCCGAGGTTTGGAGTTGGATGCCGACGAAGTCGAGCGGGAAACGGGTGTGTCGCTCGACACCTGGTCGGATCTGATGGACCGCATGAAAGCGTGCAAATTTGGCGTGTTTTTCTTCGGCATGGGCCTGACCATGACCCGCGGCAAGCACTGCAACAGCGAGGCTCTGCTGGCGCTGACTCGCGACATGAATGCGTACACGCGTTTTGTCGCTAAGCCCAATCGCGGCCACGGCAATGTCGCCGGCGCGGACAACGTCGTCGCCTGGCGGACCGGCTATCAGTTTGGGGTTAATTTGTCGCGCGGCTACCCGCGGTTTAATCCCGGCGAGTACACGACGGCCGACACGTTGGCTCGCGGCGAAGCCGACGCCGCGCTGATTGTGGCCAGCGATCCTATGGCTAATTTCTCGCAGGCGGCCCGCGAGCATCTGGCGAACATCCCCTACGTGGCGCTCGATCCCAAGGACACGCCCACCACGCGGGCGGCCGCCGTCTCCTTCAAAGTCGCCACCTACGGCATCAACACGGGCGGAACCGTCTACCGCATGGACGACGTACCAATTCCGCTGCGCCCGGCATTCGAATCGCCGCATCCAAGCGACTTCGACGTGCTGAGCAAGTTGGAACAACGCGTCCGCGAGATCAAAGCGGCAACCGAGGTCAAAGCGGCAAGGTAGTCCGCGGAAGTGCCGCAGTCGCACACCATGCCGCCGCGGCCGAATGAAAAGAAGACACCCTTGTCAGGCGTCGTCCGCGGGAAATCAACGAAGCGACGGCTTCCCCATCAAACGCCTGAGCAAGCCAATCTGTCCGGCGTGCAGCATTTCATGCTTGGAACAAAAATAAAGTGCTTCGAGCTTGGTTTTAAAGATGGGGTGGGGATTTTTTAGCGGTTCCTTCAAATCGCCACCATCGTAGTGCGGCGCTTCCAACATCACCGCAGCGTGCACACGGGCCAGCGTTGCGCAAAGTTCCTTCGGGCTCGGATACGCCGACGGATCCGGGTCCGGTTCGCTGCCTTTAGAGAACCGGCGCAGATAATCCTTTGAAATCAGATCGAAATCGCCCGGTTGCAGATTTCGCAGACGCTCAAGACAAAGCCGGAACTGGGCCATGGCGATGTGCCCGGCCTGCCACGCGATGTGGGTCACGCCCTCCGCAGGCATGCGAAACCAGTCGTCAGGCTCTAGGTCTTCGATCAACGAGAGCGTATACTCGCGAGCATCCTGAATTTGCCTCAGCGGGGTTTCAAGTTCGGGCAGCATCACGGCTTCCTTATGGTCTTCACCGCTTCACACCTGATTGCTCGGTGATTGCACTGAAGCATAACCTACCTAACTGACTTTCAACAACCATGCTCAAAATTGCCGGCGGCACAGTTTACGATCCAACGAACGGCATTGACGGTGAGGTTCGCGATCTTTGGATAGCGGCTGGAAAACTTATTGAGGCACCGACAGACCCCGGCGTGAAACCGTCCCGCACGATAGACGCCGGCGGAATGGTTGTTATGCCGGGCGCTATCGATATGCATTGCCATATTGCCGGGCCAAAAGTCAACGTGGCCCGCAAAATGCGGCCCGAGGAAAAGCGCACCGATACAAAAATCTACCGTACCGCCACAACACACAGCGGCACGATGGGCAGCGCGCCGAGCACTTTTGCCACCGGTTACACCTACGCGGGACTCGGCTATACAACAGCGTTCGATGCGGCGATTCCGCCGCTGGACGCGCGGCATGTCCACGAAGAATTCGAAGACACGCCCTGCCTGGACAAAGGCTTTTACGTACTGGTCGGAAACAACCATTATGTCATGCGGTCGATTAAAGATGGCGACGACCGGCGGCTGGACGATTTTCTCGGCTGGCTCCTCGGCGCGGCAAAAGGATTCGCGCCGAAGCTAGTCAACCCGGGCGGCGTTGAAGTCTGGAAGCATCACGCCTCCGGCAATGTACACGGGCTGGACGATCCGGTTGATTATTTCGACGTCACGCCGCGCCAGATTATCTCCGGCATCACCCGCTCGGGGAACAATCTCGGTTTGCCGCATCCGGTACACATCCACTGCAACAACCTCGGCATGCCCGGCAACTGGGAAACAACGCTGGAAACGATGAAGGCACTCGAGGGCCATAGCGGTCATTTGACGCACATCCAATTTCACAGTTATGGCGGCGGCGAAGGGGATGAAAATACCTTCAATTCAAAAGTCGGGCCACTGGTAGATTACGTAAACGACCACGACAACATTACGATCGACGTGGGACAGGTGATGTTCGGCGAAACGACCAGCATGACCGGCGACGGGCCGCTCGGTTACTACCTGGCCAACATCTATAAAAGCAAATGGTTTAGCAGCGATACCGAAATGGAGTCGGGCTGCGGAATCGCGCCGATCAAATATCGCAATAAAAGCCTTGTACACTCGTTGCAATGGGGCATAGGCCTTGACTGGTACCTGATGGTCAAGGATCCGTGGAGAGTCGTGATGAGTACCGATCATCCCAACGGTGCGTCGTTCCGTGCGTATCCGCAAATTGTTCGTCTGCTAATGGACCGGACCTACCGCCAAGACATGCTCAAAACGTGCCACCCGGCCGTGAGAGAACGCTGCAATTTTCCAGACATCGACCGCGAGTATACGCTGAACGAAATCGCCATTATCACCCGCGCCGGTCCCGCGCGGATTTTAGGTCTTAAGCATAAAGGGCATCTCGGCGCCGGTGCGGATGCGGACATTACGATCTACGAACCGCACAAAAACAAAGAAACGATGTTTGAATTGCCGCGCTACGTCATTAAAAGTGGTGACATCGTCATCGAAGACACCGATCTACGCAGCACGCCGCCGGGGCGGACACTGCACGTGGCACCCAGCTATGACCAGGAGCGTGAAGTCGATATCGCTGAATGGTTCGAGAAATACTACTCGATCCGTTTCCGAAACTACCCGGTCTCCGCGGACTACATGCACGATCCGTTGGAAATTGCCTGCCGGTCTTGATCTTTTTTCGCCACGAAGGGCACGGCAAAAGAGGCTCGACACCGCCCCCCTTCCACCATGGTCAAAAACAACTACGTCTCTCGTAATCGCGCAACAACATCCTCCGCCGCGGCGAACCCGGCTTTCTCCAGCGCTGTAAAATAATCCTCCGGTCGATTCAGGTTCAACAGCGATCTGGAATCCACATCGACATCCGTCCATTCCTCCGGCATAACCTCGCGCGTGTGGACAGCCTGGTACAAAAAGAAGGGCCGCATGCGGTTTTCTTCGATCAACCGCTCAACGTGCGACAGGACGCCGACGCGGTAGACCGCAGCCAGGGGGTGAAAAAAATCCTGCTCGCGGGGCACGGCGACGTCATACTCGCCCAGCAGCGCGAACATCCGCCCGACGAACGCGGGTTCCAGCAGCGGCACGTCGCAGCTTGTCACAAACGCTGCGTCGACACTGGATTGGATTGCCTCAAGCCCGGCCGCCAATCCTTCCAGTGGCCCGCGGCCTTCACACCGGTCCCTGACGACTTGAGTTTCATCCGGCAAATGCGGGAGATCCTGCCCTCCCGCAGCGACAACTACAATCTGTCCTACCGCATCGCCAAGCAGTCGCACAACTCGGGGCAGCATCAATTCGTTGCCAAAAGGCAGAGCTTCCTTGGCCAGACCCATGCGAGAACTTTTACCTCCGCAGAGGACAATTCCGCCGAGTTTCATGATTGGTTAGAATTCCCTTCGTCTCGCCGCAACCCATTCATCTTTTATAGATCGTCATGCCACTCAAACTAACATACACCGGCCGGACTAACATCCCGGTCGAAATCGAAGGCCTCACGCCGAGTGCCGTGAGCAGTCTGCCTCTCGGCGATATCGAGCGGTTCGAAGTTTTTCACGGTAACGAAAAATGCAGCCTGGCCGACTTTTTCACCGTCGCCGGCGACGCCTCGGATGCGCGGTTTGAAATGGAGGGCGACTTGTCGGGTGTCCACTGGATCGGTGCGGGCATGACCGAGGGTGAAATTCACATCAGCGGCAGCGCCGGCCGCCACGTCGGTAGTGAAATGCAGGGCGGTCAGATCCACGTCAGCGGCGATGCCGGCGATTGGGTCGGCGCGGAAATGTACGGCGGCCTAATCCACGTCCGCGGCCGGGCCGGCCATTTGATCGGTGCCGCCTATCGCGGAAGTTCTCGCGGCATGCGGAACGGTACGATCCTGATCGGCGGCGATGTGGGCAACGAAATTGGCCACACCATGCGCCGCGGCATGATCGCCGTCGGCGGGTCGTGCGGCGACATGACCGGGTTCAACATGATCTCCGGCAATGTCCTCGTCTTCGGCGCGACCGGCATTCGCCCCGGCGCGGGAATGCGGCGAGGTACAATCGGATTTTTCGGCGATGATCCGCCGCCGCTACTGCCCAGCTTTCGCCGAGGTTCAACGTTTGATCCGCTGTTCCTGCAAATGACATTCAGGCAACTGCGCGGACTGGGGTTTGGTATTCGTGACGATTTGGATACCTGCCGCTTCGAACTTTATCACGGCGACTTCATCGAAGGCGGCCGCGGAGAGATCATTGTGGCGAGCCGGCCGAACTAAATCGCCGATCGTGATGCACGCAGAATTTGTGGTCTACAAAGAACTCGGCCCATTTCGAAACCCGCAACTCGCGAGATATCGGTCCGGCCATCCTCTCCAAACCGGCCGGACGTGACCCCGATAAAAGTCACTCTCGGAATCCGAACGCGCGAAGCTGCGACCTAACCTCCTCGTCACCGAGCAATTTCAAAAACAATCTCACCGCCCGACGTTCAAGTCGCGCCCGTGGCACCACAAAATCAAAATGTTCGTCCTGCAACGGCAAAAAGCCTAGATTGCTCCGCCCGGCAACCGATTCGATCGCCACTCCCCAGTCGGCCCGCGACTGGGCTATGGCGGCGGCCACCGCGTTGTGGCTGCGGCTTTGCACAGCGTAACCCGGCGGCCGGCTGTCGCCGAGCACGCCGTCAATCAAAATTCGCGTGCCGCTGCCTTGGTTGCGGTTGACCATCACGCAGCCGGGATCGTCCTTTACCGCCGCGATTGCGCCGGCTGCCCCATCCTGTTCGAACCGCTCGTCTCCGGGGCGAAACACGACGCCCTGACGGCGGCCGTAACCCCGAATCAGTTCCAGTTCCGGCGTCAAAAAAGGGCGATTGTACTCACCGGTCGGCTCGTCGAGCAAATGAACGCCCGCGATGTCGCATTCGCATCGTTTGGCCGCCGCCAATCCGGCTGTACTGCCAACCGCGAGAAACTTGGTGGCGATGCCTTGCTGCTGCAACAGGCCGAGCAAATAATCAAGTCCGACACAGTGGCTGCCGACGACGATCAAATCCGCGACTTTTAAATCGCGGCCTAGCAGTTGCACACGGACCGTTGAATCCGGTTCGATAATCTCATCGTGGCGGCCGATCGTCACAAATCCGTCCGCGTGGCTAAATGTTGTGACCGAGCCGGAACCCTTGCCCATCGGATAGGCTACCAGTCCGGCGGAAGCCTCATCTTGAACTAAGCCCACGAGTAGGTACTCGGTGCGACCGATTTCGGAATTCACCTTGACGGCGATACGGGCGGATATGCTGGACCGAGATTCGGCTAGCCGCCCTCCCAGTCGCCGGACCACCGGTGCGACAAATTCGTGGAATGTAAAAATCGCCGATGTGGGAAATCCTGGCAGAATGACAACCGGCTTGCCGTTTTCGACAGCTAGGCAGATCGGCTTTCCCGGTTTTAGCGCCACGCCATGGGCAACGATTCCCGGATTCGCAAGTTCGTCGATGACGCGATACGACAAATCGCCAGCTCCTTTGCTGGTGCCGCCCGACAGGAGGACGACATCCGCGGTTCGTATCGCATCACGAACAATGTCACCGAGCTGTTCCATATCGTCTCGGACGATTCCACATAGAAGCGGTTCGCCACCAAGTTCGCGTACCGCGTCGGCCAGGATCTGCGCGTTGCTGTCAAAGACCATGCCGGGCCGCATCTCGGCGGTCGGTTCAATAATCTCATCTCCGGTTGATATGATTGCGACCAGCGGACGGCGAAAAACTTCGACCTGATGATGCCCAACCGCCGCCAACACGCCCGATTCTCGGCTGGTCACTTCCTGTCCGGCGTAGAGCACCGTCTGCCCGGCACCGATGTCGGTTCCCGCAAAAGCGATTCCAAAACCGGGCGTGGCGGCACGCCGCACGATCAGTTGCTCACC
>JAYZEI010000105.1:0-8027 GCA_036337375.1 Planctomycetota bacterium
GGCCGATTAGTGCGTTTAATGTCAGCAGGGTGGCTCCGGAGAGGATACCGCTGTAAAAACCGCTACCAGCAAGCCGCCCTGGAAAATCCTGGGCAGGGCTTTTCAGGAACTCGCCGTCATCGCAGAAACGCCACAACAAGAGTGCCGATCCAATCGTAATGACGGCGACAAACGCCTCAATATTCGCAAACGCCACACTTCGCTGCTGCCAAGCGGTTAGGTCGATCCCATCTGCCAGCACGAAGCTATCGATGATGGCGGCAGTCCCGTAAGACAGGAGGGAAACGAGCGAAAGTGCAAACAGAAAACGCGCTGCGGTTCCGAAACGGAACAGATCTGTTTTCCAATCGGCATGCCGGTCGGTGCTGCTCTGAAATCCGCGGAAAACCAGTCGATTCAGTCCGGCCCAGGCGGAACCGTAAAATGCCAGCCCGATCAAGAACCAGTTGAAGCCGTGCACCAAGTCCCCGAAGTGTGCCACTTCAGCGTCCAGCCATAGCCCCAACAAACCACAGAACATCCACCCACACTGCCAGAAGGGGAAGCCCCATAACAGGAAACGCGGCCCGCGAGTCCGCAAGGCATAAATCCAGCAGGTCCCCATCATCAGCCACAAGGGACCTGCGAACGCCAATCGAGGGTAGTTTTGAAAGAGCGTAACGCCGCCCGCCATCACATCGAATCGCCCTC
Organism: Planctomycetota bacterium; assembly: GCA_036337375.1. Classification (GTDB taxonomy): domain Bacteria; phylum Planctomycetota; class Planctomycetia; order Pirellulales; family UBA7805; genus JAYZEI01. Next base: position 691 of record JAYZEI010000105.1, read on the forward strand.
CTAAACCCTGAACGTAGATACCGACAACGTGAATGAAATGCAACAAAGTCAGGAGCACGACTGGCAGGGCGGCTGTCAATAGAGAAAACAGCCGCAACATCGCCCAAGTACGGTCGCCCTCGGCACCGGCAGATCGCCTGTCCTGGTTATCCATCAAACGGGGAAACGCCTTTTGCACCCGATTCCACCAGCGAAAATCCGTGCAGACAATGACCGCCAACGTGATTCCCAATAAACCGTATCCCCAGCGGAGAAAGTGATGAAAGGCCTCTGCTTCCGCTGCGAACTTCCGTACAAGCTGGTCGGTTGCCAGAATCGGCAAAGCACTCAACACCACCAACGCACACATACTTGAAACACGGCGGTGACGATCGGGAATCACGCTTAACCACGCAACACACGTGACCGACCACAAGATCCAATCCCAGTAATTAATCTGGTGTCCAAAGTTTATGGACAAACTCGTCAAGAGTGAATCCGATCCGTAAGTGAGTGCCAGAGGCGGGAGCAGCGAACTGAGCCAGGCAAGGTACATTACGCCGGTAGCAAAGACCTGCACCACAAAATCGACGTACATCAAATCCGTGACAACAAACTTGCTGATTTTCCTCGACTGCTGACAGTACTTTCGAAATGCTGTCCAAAACAGCATCCCGACCGAAAGTGCGATCAACTGGGCGCGTAGATGGGAATCGGCGGTGAACGCCGACCCGGCGTGTTGTAACGACCACCCCAACGTAACCGCTGTCGCAACTGTCACCATGGCCTGCAACTGCACGAACATCCACGTCCAGTCGGTCAGATAGCTCAGAGCCAGCGCTACAATGATTCCGGACAACACCGCCGAACGCCAGAAAGCTTCCTGATACAGCCCGTCCATCGCATAAATCTGGACGAGCGTAAAAATGACTGCCGTCAAATACGCCACGAAACTAGCCCCGGCGATAAACAGTTGGGCAAAACTTCGCTCAGACTCACGCAAAAATCCGATCTCCCGCTGACCGCCAACCCGGAATCCGATCAACGCAAACGCGTAGGTGATCGCGGTACCAAAGACCGCAACGCCAAATTTGTGAATCGCGTTCTGCGAATCCCACGCGGAAAACCAGGAGGTGTTCACTGCTTGCAACCAGGCGATCGCTACCAGGGCCACCGCTACCATGATCACCGGTTTCCTATTGATGTACGCGGCGGCAACTAGCGCCGCGATGGCATACGCGGCGAAGACGATCACCGTGAGATCAGTCGCCGGCTCAGCCTGTTTCAACAGGAAACAAGCGACGGCTACGATGACACCCAAGATCGCCGTTTTGACAACGCCCAAGAATCCAAAACGAGCGAACTCGCGGTTGGCATCCGATTCGCTGCGCCAAAACGCGAAGTGCAAACACCCGCAAACTAGGCCCACGACCGACAACAACAGAGCGTTTCTCCCGTCAAACCAAAGCTCTGCTAACTGCCGACCGCTTGGCACGATTCCCGCGCCAAGCTGCACTTTGACGAACAGGCACCAGGCTGCAATCCCGACGCCAATCGTCCCGGTCGTGGCCAGGAATGGAATCCTGGTAACCCTGCCAAACGCGAGCGCTAACACGGCGCCGATCGCACTTACCGCCAACATCAAGTTGATATCCGGCGCCGCCAAGGCGAACGAGCCAACGACGCCCAGACAACCGGTGATCGCCATCCACGTACCGACGAGTCGGAAAGTTATTTGCGACGCCTCTTCCATCCGCCGGTGGAGCAGCATGCCGGCCGATACCACGATGAAAGACAGGATCATGAAAGGGCATGCGAGTTGTCGGCACAGGTCGATCCAAGAACGAAAATCGCTGGTCTTCAGGTACAAGACCACCACGCAGACTGCCAGCGAAAAGAGCCCCAGCGTTAACACCCGCAGCAGCGAGATGGCGTCGGTGATCGTCGCCTCCGCAGCCTTGCGCAGTACCCGATGCTCCGCCAGAACCGCCAGCGCGATCATCGCGAGTGGAACCAAGATGATCAGGTTGGCGGCAACAATGCCGTCGGTCAGGCCCCGGGTCGCCAGCAGTTTGATCACCGTTTGCACTGCCGTGGGACCAATCACGACAAGCATCAGGGGCCACCAGCGGTGGGGCATCAAAGCCCGGGCACTGCAAAAACTCATTGAGCCGAAACCCGCCACCCCAACCAAAACCGCGACGTAGAACGCCCATCCCTGCGATTGGGGTAACGTGTCGCGCATGGTCGCGGCCAGCATATTTAACGGAATCAACAGGCTGGCGATGTATAGCACGACCTTGCTGGAGGACTCCAAGTTCCATTTTCGCAGCGAGTAAATTCCGGCAACATGAAATAGCACCACCACCGTCATGAAGACCGCGGCGGGCAGGTATTGAATCCGGTCTTGGAATTGCACGTTTAATGTGACGACCAGTCCGATCGATCCGATGACGACGAGCAAGCCGCTGACAAACTCGCCGATTTTGATATTACTTTCATCCATGAACGTCTTTAACAGGTCGGACAATTTTCGCGGCGGCGTCATCTGAGGCACCACCTCCGCGGCGATTGGCTCGGATACGACGCGGGCAACTGGCACCTTAGCCGGAGAACCGCCAACCCGGGGACCGGCCTTGGGCTGACTCAACTTTCGAGACAGCGCCTGCGACTCTGAATTCAGGTCGGACAATTTCACGACGAAGGTCTTCCCCTTCGCGGTGATGGTGACCGTGCCTTCGGTCGCGGAAACGAACGCTGCCGTGACGAGATTGCCTGTCTTGTCCGTCCATTCGTACTCCTCTGCCGGGACCACATCAGGTAATTCCACCGCGTCGAACACTTCAACGGGCTCCTCGCCATCAGCACCGGCATCCACAATTTGAGCCGGCATCTCTCCGACTGGCGGATCGTGAGCGCTGGCGAGCGCAGAGACATCGACCGCCGTAATAACATCTTCCTGATCGACTTCAGCTTCGGCGGCGGAAACCACCGCCGCCTGCGGTTCGTCATCGCCCCCGGCTTTCACCGGAGATGTCCCGGTGCCTTGCCGGAATACCTGCAGGTCGCGTTCGTGCAATTCGGCGAGGCGATCGCTTTCGCCTTCTTTTAACCAGCCCCACATCTGCCAATTGGAAATGCGCTGTCGCAACTCTGAATAAAACGACTCGGACCGAACCGCACGTGCAAACGGTTCGCCACAGCTAGAGCAATACTGTGATGAGAACGGATTTGACTTCGAACATTCCGTGCAGTTTTTGCGTCGAGACCTACCTCGAAGTGTTCCCGCAACCAAGAAAACCACGACGCAAAAAAACAAGAAGACGCCAAAGCTTGATTTCAAGACGACGTGGAAAATATCTTCTATCAGATCGAACGCCCAGTCCATTGGAAGACTCCCTTCGATCTCTCGATTTTAAGGGTCGGTTGATTGACATTCTACCAGTCAATATGCTTCCAGCGCCGGACCGAGACTAGATGGGTGCCGCAAGCCGCAGTCCCGCCTCGCCGGTTTCGGAATCACCAACCCCTCAGGGGCCACTCGGCAGCGCAAAGCGATTTCATTTGGCCGCAGCGACCTGCCGCCCACCGGTCGAACCTGGCTCACTCTCGTCCCGGCGGCAGCCAGCGCAGATCGCGAAACTTCGGCAGTGCGCCCGCCCACCGCTCGGTACCGATCGTTTTTTCCGGTTTGTCTCGGTTGCGATAATACGGGACAAATCCCAACAGGTCAGCGTGCCGCCACGATGTCAAACGCTGCTGACCGTCGACGGCCACAAAATCCGATGGCACCAACTCGATGCTTTGCGGTCTCCCACCGCCCCGCAACTCGACGGCGGCGGTAAAACTTCGCTGTTTGCCGCGATAGGGCCGAAAGAAGTTTTCCGTAACCACCACGACCAGCGGATTCGCTTCCCCTGCGGTCAGGCTCATCGACAGCTTGTCACCTTCCCGGCCTCGCCATTTGCGGTCGCTGATCTTCCGAGTCCAGAACTGCCAATGGTGTGGATTGCCGCGATTCAGCCGGTACCAGTCCCGCCAGTCATTGGCAAACTGGTCGATCACCCTTTCCGGCTCGTCGGTCGCCCGGACGTTCGCCGCATTTAGTTGATTCGGCGTCGCCACCCGCAACATGCTGCTGACGGCAAAGGTATCCGTCGACCGTGCGAACGGCGGAATCTGGGCCTTGGCCAGGCGATAATGAATGTTGGCGAACACAAACAGAGGATCATCTGTCGACATCACCGGCAGCTTGGCAGACCAGCCGGTTTCGCGCTGCTTGGTTTCGGCCGCTCGCCAAAAACGCGCCTGCGGATCCGCGTCGATCGAGTAATACACGCGGGCGTGGCTTATCGGCATCGAGTCGTCCGCCACCACGAGGAATTCGGGCTGCCGATGTTTTGTATTTAGGTCCAGCTGCGATCGAGGGGTAGCGGGAAACGGCATCCCGTTTTTCAGGTGCTGGTCGATCCACAACGGCCGGGCGATCGAAAAGGGCGGCGTAAAGCGATGATTTAAGTGCGGCGCAAAAGCGTATCGCACGTCTCGGCCGGCAATCAGTTCGCCGGTACGATACGTGTCGTCCATGATTCCGTGAAAGTCGTTCGTCGCACCGAGCCACAGAAGCGGGCACTTGATGCGGGGCGCATAGGACTGAAATGCCAGCGTCGAACGAAATAAATTGAGATCTCCCTTCGGCACCCGTTTTGTTTGCTGTGGCAGTAACGGCCACGGGTACGTCCGAAATCCGGATCCGCCGACCGACGGTGCCGCGACTTTGACGCGACGATCGGTGCCGGCCACATAGATCGTTAGATTTCCGCCCATCGAATGGCCGTAGACACCCAGCCGGTCGGCATCGACTTCGCGCTGTTGCTCTAAAAAGGTCAGTCCCCGGCGGGCGCCGATTGTCAGCAAATACCAATTGTTGTTGCGGGGCGACGGCCGGTCGTCGAGGTACTTTTCGCCCGGCAGCAAGTTGAAATAGCCGGAAACGTTATTTTGCGTCGGATCGACGGCGCCCCAGTCGGTGTTGGGGTCATTCCGTTCGGCATGCTCCATTTCGCGGCCGCCCCAATTGATCGACAGGCACGCGTATCCGCGGCGGGCGTAGTACTCGACGGCGTGGAGAAATGCGCGCTGGCCGCCGCCATGCAGATGCAGCAATCCCGGCAACCGCTGCCGGCCCGGGCGAAATCCGTAAAACGCCGCCATCCGCGAACGCTTTTGGTGGAACTTGCCAATTGTAAAGATGACGTATTGAAATGTGATACCATCACGATCCCATTGCCGGACGACCTTGGCATCTAACGGTTCCCGCCGTGGATCGTAATCCGCCCACAGCGATTCAACATCATCGGGGACCTCTGCATCTCCGGGGATCTTTGCCGCCATGCCGGTTTCCGGAACCAACCCTGCCTCGGCAGCCAAAATAACGCCGAGCGAGCAGGCTAGCACGTAAACGGGATTTCGCCTGGAGGACATGAGGGCCTGCAATTCGAGCGTGTGGGCGTCCATCGAAATCGACAAAACCGATCAGCACACTACGGCTAATATACCAATGGCGGTCGAATCGCCGAGGCCCGATGGGACAAACACAAGATCCAAAATGTGACGCAACCCGCGGTCGTGGTGCCACCATACAAGGAGGTTCCGCGCACCGTCGATGATGAAAATGTCCGGCATGGGTCTTTTCGCCCGGCACGACAGCCGACACCGGTGAGACATTACGGGACGAACCTTTTTTACTAGTTAACTTTCACCGTTTCCATCCGTGTCGGAAAATACGATACCGCCGCCGCCCCACGACCTGCATTTCTGAGCCCTCAAGTTGCCCCGGCATGGCCCGACAACTGCACGCGCTACAAGTTTCAACCGGCAATCGCCGACAGTTTTACCGCGGGTCCAGCTAGGAACCGCTTAACGATCTGCCTAGAATGAACTCAAGAGATCCCCCCTCTCCTATCTTGCCTGTCGCTTATTAATGCTTCGCAAACACCGCCCGCAAACGGGAGCTTGCATTTGAGGCCCTTGGAACTGATCCCGCTGGAGGAGTTGATCAACGAATTCCAGCATCTCGACGAACTCGAGGCCTGCCAGTACCTGGAAGAACTGGGCCGGACGCTGCCCGAGTTCCCGGAACAACTGCGCACCGATGAGTTACTCGTTCCCGGCTGCCAGTCGCGTGTATGGCTGATAACAAGACTCACTGATTCCGAACCACCCCGGCTCGAGATCGTCGCCGATAGTGACGCACTGGTCGTCAAAGGCCTCGTTTTCGTGGTCATGTGCATGTACTGCGATCGCACGCCACGCGACGTACTGGATCTCGACCATGGGAAGTTCTTTGACGGGCTCGGTTTAGGCAGGTTGATTCTGCCTCAACGCAAAAACGGCCTTTTTTCGATGGTCAAACGCATCCGCCTGTTCGTCGAAGCCGCACTCGGAGACGATTCTTCGCCACCTGACGCGCCTCCCCGCCAGCCAGCGCCGGCAGTTTCGACCGTACGGTCTGTACCGCGGTCGATTGAAACCGCCCGCTCTGATTTTCCAGTGCTCGGTCAACAGCTGCCGACCGGCGGGAAGGTCGTGTACCTCGACAGCGCATCGTCGGCCCAAAAGCCCGTAGCCGTAATCGAAAAAGAGCGGGAAGTGGAGTCCGGCTACTACGCCAATGCGTTTCGCGGCCGTTACTACTTTGGCAACCGCATCGATGATGAAATTGAAGCGGCACGGGAAAAGGTTCGCGCGTTGATTGGCGCCGAATCGGCCGACGAAATCATTTTCACCTCCGGCACGACGATGTCGATCAATCTCGTCGCAGAATGTTGGGGCCGCAAATTTCTGCAGCCCGGCGACGAAGTGGTGATCAACGAAATGGAACACCACGCCAACCTAGTTCCCTGGCAGCGCGTGGCGGCCGAACGCGGAGCGGCGCTGAAATTCATTCCGCTGACCGCCGACGGCGAGCTGGACCTCAGCCAACTTGAACAGGCCGTCACCGCCGACTGCAAACTGGTTGCCGTCTCCGGCATGTCAAATGTTCTGGGCACCATCAACCCCATCGACAGCATTGCGGCGCGAGCCGCCGAGGTGGGTGCTCTGATTTTAGTCGATGCCGCACAGAGTGTGCCGCATGCCGCCATCGATGTTACTTCGCCGGCGGTCGACTTTCTCGCGTTTTCCGGGCATAAACTATACGGGCCAACCGGAATCGGCATACTTTACGCGCGGCGAGAAATGCTACAGGCGATGGATCCGTTTTTCGGCGGGGGCCACATGATCGAACGCGTCGAGCGCGAGCATTCTACCTGGGCCGAACCACCGGCCAAATTTGAAGCCGGAACGATTCCGATCGT
>JAYZEI010000106.1:0-28205 GCA_036337375.1 Planctomycetota bacterium
TACACGGTCTGTAAACCCGTTTACGAAAAGCGAACCAAAGATATTTGCTACACGGTCTGTAAGCCCGTTTATGAGAAGCGGACCAAGAACTGCTGCTACACGGTCTGCAAGCCGGTTCATTACACCAAGACAATTAAAGTCTGTTGTGGCCACTGGGAAACAAAGACCTACGAACGGCCCGGCCCGGTCATTTGCAAGACCATCCAGGAACCGGGCTGCTGGGTTTGGGATCCGTGCCGCTGCCGCTGCGTTTATAAACCCGGCGCTTGCAAAAAAGTCAAGATTCAATGCGCGCCCATTAAGTGCTGTAAAAAAGTTTGGGTTCCCGAAATTCGTGAAAAGACGATCAACTGCGTAAAGTACGTACGCGAAACGGTTACCAAGCCGGTTACCTACACGGTCTGCCGCATGGTTCCCGAAAAGCGGGTCAAGACGTGCACCTATACAGTCTGCCGCATGGTTCCCGAGAAGCGGGTCAAGACGTGCACCTACCGCGTCTGCAAGATGGTGCCGGTGCAGAAGACCTGCACCTACCGAGTTTGCACGATGGTTCCCGAAAAGCGGGTCAAGACTTGCACTTACCGCGTCTGCAAGATGGTGCCGCAGACGTGCACGAAAAAAGTGCCCTACCGAGTTTGCCGCATGGTCAAGCAGGATTGTGTGAGGAAGGTTCCCTACACGGTCTGCAAGCCGGTTCATTACACCAAGACCGTTCGAGTCTGTCGCACGGTGTGTGAAAAGGTTCCGTATACGGTGACCCGCTGTGTGCCGAAGGTCATCTGCAAGCAAGTTCCGGTCAAAGTCTGCTGCCCGGTTGCCTGTGGAGGCTGCGACGACGCGGATCCCGGTTGCGGCTGTGCGGTTAAGACCGGATAGTTTCGAGGCTTGCGATCGCATAAAATTTTTGCTGAATATTTACGACGGCTCGATTCGCTAGAATCGGGCCGTCTTTTTTTCTTCGGCAGCAGCCCCTGATGGTCGCATGAGCAGCGAAACCACCTTCGATGTTGGAATTATTGGCGGGGGTATTGTCGGCCTGGCGACGGCCATGGCGGTTACTCAACGGCACCGCGGGCGAGTGCTGGTCGTGGAAGCCGAACGCGAACTGGCCACGCATCAAACGGGACATAACAGTGGTGTGATTCATTCCGGTTTGTACTACAAACCTGGCTCGCGCAAGGCGCTAAATTGCGGGTTGGGGCGGGAGTTGATGTATCGGTTTTGCGAGGAGCATGGAATTTCCTGTGAGCGCTGCGGAAAAATCGTCGTCGCGACGACGGCGAGCCAAGTTGAACGGCTCGAGTCTCTACATTCCCGTGGGATTCAAAATGGCTTGTTGGGCCTCCGCCGTTTAGATGCGAACGAGATCAGGGAGTTCGAACCTCACGTCGCCGGATTAGCCGGTCTTCACGTACCCCAAACGGGAATTGTTGATTTCGTCGGCGCGGCAGGCAAGTTTGGCGAAATTGCGGCCGATGCAGGCGCGGTAATTCGTAAGGATTGTCAGTTGCTGGGAGTCCGCCAATCGCCCACGGAATTGGTGCTGGAAACGACGGGTGGCGATTTCCGCAGCCGGTCACTGGTTAACTGCGGCGGACTGCATTCGGATCGCGTGGCGAGGCTCTGCGGTTTGAGGCCTTCGCTGAAGATCATTCCGTTTCGAGGCGAGTATTTCGAGTTGGTCGAATCGCGCTGGGGACTCGTGCGAAATCTAATATATCCGGTGCCGGATCCGCGGTTTCCATTTCTGGGTGTCCACTTCACCCGCATGGCAAAGGGTGGCGTCGAAGCCGGCCCGAACGCCGTGTTGGCATTGGGCCGCCACGGGTATCGAAAATTCAAATTCACGCTGCGCGACGCGGTCGAGACTTTGACGTATCGAGGGTTTTGGCGGCTCGCAATTCGCTATTGGCAGACGGCGATCGGCGATCTTTACCGTTCGTACAATAAACGTGCTTTTGTCCGCGAACTACAGCGGCTTGTGCCCGAATTACAAAGTGCCGATGTTGTCCGCGCGGGCGCGGGCGTGCGGGCTCAAGCGGTCACGCCAGACGGACGACTGGTGGATGACTTCCATATCCAACGCGGCGAACGGATGATCCACGTCTTGAACGCCCCGTCGCCGGCGGCAACTGCGTCGATCAGCATTGGCGAAACGATAGCAGAAATGGCGGCGGAGCAATTCGATTTGAATTAGCCGCGTCCGCCAACAAAAATGTCAGTTCACGATCGCGACCCGCGGAGGCGGACGAGGTAGATCAGCGCGACAAAATCATACAATCCGTGAACGACGATCGGTATCGATAGATTGCGCGGCGAGTCGATCATCCAGACCCCGCCCAAGTACAGCCCCATCAAAAAGCAGAGCAGCGCGTACATCCGCGTGATCGCGTGTGCCGCGCCGAACACCGCGCTGACCAGCAACAGCGCGCATGCTGCCGCGGCAACGGCGTCCATTCGCCCCCTGAGGAAATGCTCGAGGCCGCCCTGCAGTAACCCGCGGAAAAACAACTCTTCGCCGATTCCTGCCAGCGCCGCGATAATGAACAACTGCAACACGTTTAAATCGCGAAACAGCGGCACGATTAGTTCGTCCACGACGCGGTTGAGTTCTGCCATTGGTCCAAACGGAAACCGGTCGATGACGAGCAATCCGATCACCGGCGGAATCGTGGCCAGCAGCCCGCGGACGACCGCCTCCCCGCTCCAGAGCGTTTCAAGATGCAGGAAGTCAAAATCACACAGCCAGCCAAGCCCGAGCGCGGCGGCACCGAGTCCTCCCTCAAAGATTACGGCCAGTCGGAAAATGTGTTTCCTTGCTGACGTTTCGATCCGCGGCTCAATCGAGCTCTCCGGTACATCTCCGGGCGAGGATTGGGATTCGTCGTTGCACATAATGCGACCTCGACGCTAGCACGGCTAAGTTGTGCTCTGAGTGACCTTGGTTGTGCCACGCAGTCTATGCTACCCTGCTTTCTGCTGGGCGTCGAGCAAGCCGCGCCGACTCCGAAATCGCGCATGGAAGTGCCCGCGTGGAAAGGATTCCTTTTAACAAGCCGTTCATTGCCGGCAACGAGTTGCACTATATTGCGAGGGCGGTTGCGCTGGGCAATATCGGCGGTGATGGATATTTCACCCGGCAGTGTGCTGAGCTACTGGAACGCCGGTTTGACATTCGTAAGGTACTCCTCACGCCCTCTTGTACCGCCGCTTTGGAAATGGCGGCGATGCTCTGCGGTTTGGGGCCGGGCGACGAGGTCATTCTTCCATCGTACACATTCGTTTCCACTGCCAGCGCGATTTGTCGCGTTGGCGCCAAGCCTGTATTTGTCGATATTCGGCGCGATACGCTCAACGTTGATGAGCGGCTAATCGAAGAGGCGATTTCGCCCGCCACCAAGGCCATTTTCCCGGTTCATTATGCAGGTGTCGCCTGCGAAATGGACACGATCATGGAAATTGCTGATCGCCGTAATTTGCTCGTCGTCGAAGACGCCGCGCAGGGAGTTCATGCGGAATACAACGGCCGCGCGCTCGGCTCGATCGGACACCTCGGTACGTATAGTTTTCATGAAACGAAAAACTACATCTGTGGCGAAGGGGGTGCGCTGGCGATCAATCACGGTCGGTTCATTGAGCGTGCTGAAATTCTCCGCGATAAGGGTACGAATCGTCGGCAGTTTTTCCGCGGCGAAGTGGATAAGTACACGTGGGTTGACCTGGGAAGCTCGTACGTACCCAGCGAAATCGCTTGCGCGTTTTTGTTCGGTCAATTAGAACTGATGGATAAAATTGCCGCTCGTCGCCGCGAAATTTTCGAGTTCTATCACGAACATTTTCAGCCTCTCGAAACGGCCGGTTTGTTGCGCCGGCCCATCGTTCCCGAACGGTGCAAATTAAATCATCATATGTACTATGTCCTGTTGCCCAGCGGTTCGACGCGCGATGCGCTGCTGGAACGTCTGAAGCAGCGGGCGATTCACTCGGTGTTTCACTACGTGCCGCTGCATCTTTCACCCATGGGGCAGAGTTACGGATATCAGGCGGGCGATTTGCCAGTCACGGAAGAGCTCGGCCAGTGTCTACTCCGCCTGCCCTTTTATCACGAAATCAAAACGGAAGACCAACATCGCGTTGTTGAGGAAGTCACGCAATATTTAGAGTCCGCCAAGGCCGTGCGATACGCGGCATGAATAGATGAGGGAGTGGGGCTCTAAATTCATATCTGATTAATTACCTTTCGGAATCAACAATGGCCACAGCGACACAAACCGCAAATAAGTTTGATCTCGACGAAATCAAAGCGTTCTGGACCGGTCAGGCGAACGAGTACGGCGACAGCCACGCGGCCTCATGGTCAGAGCGGCCGGTCATTGAAATGGAAATACGTCGGCTGGCCGAGTACCTTGAAGATGGCGACAGAGTACTCGATATCGGTTGCGCGAACGGGTTTTCGACAAAACAACTCGCTGAGCGGAAGAACGTGCAAATTCACGGGGTCGACTACATCCCCGAGATGATCGAACAGGCCAAGCACACTCACGCCGGTCTGCCCGATGCGGTCAGGCAGCGGGTCGGTTTCTCGGTTGGAAATATCATGTCGCTCGACCATCTCAACGACACCTTCGATAAAGCGATCACGGTTCGCGTCGTGATTAATCTCGGCAAGTGGGAAGACCAAATTCGAGGCATCCGCGAAGCGGCGCGGGTTGTTCGTCCGGGCGGTTTACTGATGATGTCCGAAGCGACGGTACAGGGACTCGCGAAGCTTAACGAATTTCGCGCGGAATGGGATTTGCCGCCAATTCCCGAGCCGGCCTTCAATACTTACCTCGACGAGGAACGAGTTTGTGAAGCATTGGCCGACCGGCTCGAACTGGTTGAAATGGTCAACTTTGCCAGTACCTACTTCGTCGGCACGCGGGTAATTAAACCACTACTGGCGCGGCTGCTTGGACAAGAAGCGAAAGTCGCAGATCCCGGTATGCACTGGAATCGCTGGTTTGCGTCGCTGCCCGCCACGGGCGATTACGGGACGCAAAAATTGTTCGTGTTACGAAAACGAGGCTAGAATGGCGGCCCTCCGGGAGCGAAATTCGGTGCGCGGCGGGCAATCCGGTAGACGGAGTAGGTTGCCCCGCATGCTGTAGCCAGCGGGTCCCAACCGCGGGCGACTGGTTTATGCCAACACGCTCAGGACTTCTTGCCGGCGGAAATTTTTCGGCTCAGGTCTCGTCGGTTAGTCCCCGCGGTTTTTCCACGCGTCCGGCCGGGCGTTGGTTTTTGCCCCGGGCGTTGCCGTCTCCCAGATCGGCGCGGGCTTTCTCGGCCAATTCCATCAGCCGCCTCACGATATCCGGGTGCCGTTCGGCTACGTTTTTTGTCTCGCCAATGTCGGTAGCCAAATCAAACAACTGCGGCTTGAAGCCAGCGGCGTTTTTTCGGCGGGGCGGCGCGACCCGCAACTTCCAGTTGCCGCTGCGGACACACTCTAGATTCTTCACAAAGTAATAATAAAAAGCGTTGTGTGGCGACTTCGCCCCCGCTTGGGCCGAGGCGAGAGGCCAAATGTCTTTGCCGTCGATTATGCGATCGTTGGGCGGTGTGGTACCGGCAAGCCTCGCGAACGTCGGCATCAGGTCCATCGAGCAAGTTAGTTCGTTGCAGGCAGCGGCGGCGGGAATCTTTCCTGCCCAGCGCATCACACAACAGACGCGTTGGCCGCCTTCGAAAGTCGATCCTTTGCCGCCCTTCAGCGGAGCGTTCGACGCGCCGTGGTGGGTTGCACCGCCGTTGTCGGACATGAAGACGACCATGGTCTTGTCGTCGAGCCCGTTTTCCTTCAGCGTGTCCAGGATGACGCCGGTGGACCAGTCGATTTCTTCCACCACATCGCCCCATTTGCCGTTCTTGGACTTGCCGGCGAACCGCTCACTGGCGTACTGCGGCCAATGCGGCATGGTATGCGGCAAGTACAAGAAAAACGGCTTGTCTTTGTTGCTCGCAATGAACTTCACGGCTTCCTCGGTATACCGTTTGGTAAGCAACCGCTGATCCGGTTCCTTTTCAAGGACCTTTTCATCGCGCAACAACGGCAACGGAGGGTAGCGGCGGTCGCGGCGGTCGGTCCAGCCCATGTCGTTCGAATAAGGAATGCCAAAGTAGCTGTCGAAGCCCTGTTTGGTGGGCAGAAACGGCGGCTGATCGCCAAGATGCCACTTGCCAACGATCGCCGTCGCGTAGCCCGCACCTTTGAGCACTTCGGCCATCGTGATTTCATCCGGGTTAAGGCCTTTGTTGCCGCGCGGAAACAACACCCAGCCACCGCGGTGATCCTCGTGCAAATTCACGCGCCGCGGGTAGCAGCCGGTCATCAATGACGATCGCGAGGGCGTGCAAACTCCGCTGGTCACGTAGAAACTCGTGAACCGCATGCCCTGTTTTGCCAATTCGTCAATCCGCGGGGTGCGGTGTTTAGTCGAGCCAAAACAGCCGATGTCGGCGTATCCCAGGTCATCACAGTTGATGAGAATAAAATTCGGCTTGTCGGCGGCATCGGCCGCTGTGAACAAGACCGACCACGCAGCCATAGATGCAAGGAATCTCATGCCGGTCGCCTTTCAAGAGAGTGAACCGCTGTTTGAATGCTGACATTAACGCCGATCAGCGGTTCCAAATCAAGCACTAAGGCGATCTCAGCCTGACGCGATTCTGCTTGGCGTTCGCGCCGAGATGAATACTGGCGGCAAACGGATAGTCGGTTGTGCCGCGCTGCTCGACTTGCAATTCCGTTTCGATCGTTTGATAGTCGAACGAAGTCGTCCGCGCCGCCGTCAATTCGACATCGCCTTTAAGCAGCAGACGCAATTCGAACGTGATCGGCTTGGTGTGGTAGTTGCGGACCGTGCCGGCCCAGCGTTGATTTTCGTCCCAGCCGCTGACGTGGTTGCGGGCGCCGAATTGAAAATTGTTGCGTGTCGTGTGAGTTTTACGTTGCTCGTAAACAACCAAATCGTCCGGCCCCAAGTTCACTTCGATGTCGGCCTGGATCGGCACGTAGTTCAGCGACTGCTGGCCCAGGTAACTTAGTCCGTCATTGCCATTTTCGCGGAAGATGCGGACGACGCCGTTCGGCAGCGGGCTTTCGCCGAGTTTGTGCTCGGCATCGTTCTTGCAGGTGAAAAACCGCACGGGCCGCGGACCGTATTGGTGGGCACGCAGTCGATAGACGACATTGAATGCCACGTTGTCGGCGTTGACCGCCGGCATCCGTTTGGACCAGCCGTTGGGAATCGTCTCGGTTCCCTCGATGCTGAACATGAAGTACTCGCTGACGCCTTCTTTGACGACTTTCTTGGCTTCCCTGCCCTCTCCCGTGGCAGCCTCTTTGGCCTTGGAGAATGCCTCGTTTGCCACTCTCCGCCGCATTTCACGGAGATCTTTGCTGCCCGCCTCGGGAACCGGCTTTCCCGCTTGCCTGGCGAGGTCGGAGATTTTTTCGACCAGATTGATCTTGCCGACGATCAGACGAATCTCGGCGTTGTCGTATTGCTCGCCCGAATTGTTGAAGACCCGAACGTGGCCGCGGAACTTCATGGTTATTTCATCGGGGTCGCAAGTTGCCACGTAGTCCATCTGCCAGGTCAGCCCGCTGGTGAAATAGCTGACCTCGACCAGCGCTTGGCCCTCGAACTCGGACTCGATATTCCAGATCAAATGCTGCGGCTTCTGGCCCGGGAAGACGGTGTCGGCCAGTTCGATTTCGTCGGCGTGCTCAAGCGGGCGAAATTCGACACTGGTCGGATCGATCAGCGTGCCCGCCCAGGAAAACTGAATCTGGTTCCGGCCTTTCTTCAACGTGATCGCGCGGGTTTCCCTGGCCAGCGTGATGTCCGCGCTGTTGTAAATCGTTAATTGTACGGTGTCCCGCCGAGGCAGCGTGACTAGATCGACGTTCTTAGCTCCGGCAATTGCCGAACAGACAAGCCATACCGTCATCAAGGTGGATGTGCGAATCATCAGGTTTCTACAGTGCTGGTTTCAATTGGACGCGGTTCTGTTTTGCGTTTGTGCCGTGATGGATTGTCGAATTGAATTTGTATTCGGTATTGCCGCGCGACGGGACATCGAACTTGGTTTCAATCGTGCGATAGTCAAACGATTTAGTTTCGGTCGTCGGCGTTACCTCGACGTCGCCGCTGAACAGCAGTCGCAACTCGAATCTAATCGGTGTCGGCCGGTAATTGCGGACCGTATGCGTCCAACCTTGGCGCTCGTCCCAACCGGTGACGTGTTGCGGGACGCCGTTGCGGTTAAACTGAAAATTGAATCGCTCGGTCGATGTCTTCCGCTGGACGTAGACTACCAGGTCATCCGGGCCGAGATTTACGTCGATATGGGCTTTGACCGGCACGTATTGCAGGACCTGCTGTCCCAGGTAACTGAGACCGTCTTGGCCGTTTTCTCGAAAGATACGCACGATGCCGTTGGGCAATGGGCTTTCGCCCAATTTGTGTTCCGCGTCGTTGTTCCAGATGAAGAATCGCACCGGGCGCGGACCGTGCTGATAAGCCCGCATGCGATAGACAATGTCGAAAGCGACGCCCTCCGCGTCGATGGCCGGCATACGTTTTGACCAGCCGTTGGGAATCGTCTCGGTCCCCTCGACGCTGAACATGAAGTATTCGCTGAGCCCCTCTTTCACAACTTGCCTGGCGTTGCTCGTTGGATCGTTGTCGTTATCTGCGAGCCCGGCACGATCGATCGACTCGCGCGCGGCGCGTGATTTCAGCTTGTTGTAACCGAGGTCGGTCGGAGCTGGTGGCTGTTGTCCGCTCCGCCGCGCCAGGTCGGCGATTTTTTCGACCAGGTTGATTTTGCCGACGATCAGGCGGATTTCCGCGTTCTCGTACTGCTCTCCCGAGTTGTTGAAAACGCGGACGTGACCGCTGAAATTCATCTGTGTCTCTTCTGGATCGCAAACCGAGACGTAATCCATCTGCCACGTCAACCCGCTCGTAAAGTAGCTGACCTCGACCAGCGCTTGGCCTTCGAATTCCGATTCGATATTCCAAATCAGATGTTGCGGCTTCTGGCCGAGAAAAACGGTGTCGGCCAGTTCGATTTTGTCGGCGTGCTCGAGTGGCCGAAATTCGACACTGGTCGGATCAATTAGCGTGCCCGCCCAGGAAAATTGCAGACGGTTCTCGCCCTTCTTCAGCGTGATCGACCGCGTTTCCTTGGCCAGCGTGATGTCTTCCGTGTTGTAAATCGTCAGCTGTACCGTATCGCGTTTGGGCAGCGTCACCAAATCGACGTTCTTGCCCTGAGCGGTGGCGGCCAACATGAAAAGACCGGTAAACAATAGATGCATTTTCATCGTTGCGGCTCCTCTCTGTTTACCAGATATTCTTCAGCGTGAAATGGAACCGAACGACCTTCTTTTCGACTTCCGCATTCTCGTCTTTCGGCCGGGCCGGAAGATCCACGTGCAGTGCCGGTGTGGCGTTGCCCTTGTCGTACGAAAAGCGAATCTCTTCTGAAGTCGTATCACCCAATTCCCATTCGACGTCACCGTGCGGGTTGCCCGCGTACTGTGTGGCGACGCGGTTGAGTTGCTCGATGATATTGAGCGTCGCGGGCTTGTCGCGAAAGTTTTCGAGTTCGTACTTGATCGTCAATTCCTGGTGGTGCAAATTACCGCGAACGACGTGCCGCTTGTTTTGTTCGATGGTGCGGCTGCAAACGATGTCCCGCGACTGGCCCAGATATAAACGCATTTTGTCGTCCAGCGGCGTGAGTCGCGTCACGTCCTCGCCGAGAAACGCCTGCCCGCCGCGTCCGTCGTCGATGAAGATTCGAACTTTGCCCGGCTGCAACGGAAATGCGCCAAGCTTGTTCTTTTCGTCGTTCGTCAGCTCGTAGTGCATCAAGATCGGCGAGGCAAATGGTTTGTCGGGGTTGAGTTGTCCGTGCGTGTACCAATCGAAGGAGAACGTCTTGACGATCGGCACTTCCGGGAACCGCTTGACCAGCATTTGGATTTCTTCCTGCTGGCCGAGCTGCTTGAGAAACTTGGGTCCAAAGCCGGCCCACACGCCGGCCTCGCCGAATTCTTCGCCGGAGTAGTTTCGCAGCTTGATATACGACCGCAGCGTCAGCAGCGTTTCGTCTTGGTTCGCCAACGCGCGGTAGTTGAACGAGCGGGTCAAGTTATAAATCAGATAGCTGACGCGTACTTTCACCACGCCGGCCTTGGCGGCGTAAACCTCCCAAACCAGCGCGTTCTCGCCGGGTGGATAGGCGACGTTGATGACGTTGATTTCGACTTGGCCGCCTTCCTTTCCAATCGGCTGCCAATCTTTGCCGGCGCGAAAAGCGATCGGGCGAAATTGGATCGAATCCTTGTCGATTGTGGTATTTGACCAACTGAAGTCGATCATGTTGTTGCCGGTCTTGGCCGAGGACTTCAGCAGCGGCACAATCCGCTCTTCCTCGATCAGGGTGTAGTGGCCGTTATCCAGTTGCAGTTCGACCCGTTCGCGGACCGGCAGCGTGGCTAATTTAATCCGCGCGTGTGCGGAGACAGGAACCGCTGCTATCAATGCAAAAACCAAGAAAAACTGTCTCATGGCGTGCCCTCACGTCGTTTACTTTTTCCCAAACATTAGCCAGTATGTTATTGAGACGAACAAAGAAGAAAAACGTTCCGCTAATTTTGAGGTCGGCCGTGGAAGAGATTATCCTCGTCGATGAAAATGACAACGTCGTTGGCTACGAAGAAAAGTTGTCCGCACACGAAAATGGCGGACGGCTGCACCGGGCGTTTTCGGTTTTCATTTACAATTCAGCGGGCCAGATGTTGCTGCAACTGCGGGGCGGTGACAAATATCATTTCGGCGGATTGTGGACGAACGCCTGCTGTAGCCACCCCCGTCGGGGTGAATCGTCGGACGAAGCGGTGCACCAGCGACTGCGGTTCGAACTCGGCTTCGACACCGAACTGCGCGAGGTGTTTACGTTCATTTACCGGGCGAGCGATCCAAACAGCGGCCTGACTGAGCACGAATTGGATCACGTATTCGTCGGCACGCACGACGGCGATCCGGCGGCGAACGCCGAGGAAGTCGACGACTGGAAGTGGGCGGACATCGACGCAATCCGGCAGGGCTTGCGAGCCAGCCCGGCCGACTATTCGCCGTGGTTTCGGGTCGCGTTCGAGCGGTTGCACGGCGACATCGCTCCGAGCAGCGGGTCATGAAAGCCAGAAGTGTCGCCTTGCTCCAACAAGTCAAATTCGTGCTCATGGTCAAGGACATGCAACGTGCGGCGCGGTTTTACCGTGATATGATCGGGTTGACGGTCGCCCGCGAGTCATCACATTGGACCGAATTGAAGTTCGGTGACGTCATCGTGGCGTTACACGCCGGCGGATCCGCCGAACAAACTGAAACGGGACTTAGCTTTCAGGTGAGTGACGTAGCTGCGGTCTGCCAGCGCGTCGCGCGAGGAGGCGGTACGATTATCAAGAATCCCGAATTGCGTCCCGGTGAGCCGATCAAATTGGCTGCAGCAGCTGACACCGAGGGAAATCAATTCATGCTGACCGAGTATGTCGGTTAGCAACCGGCGATCCACCGGCACGGCTGACGGCGAAGATTATTCCCCGATGCACCGTCGGGCTCCCTCCGATCGGCTAAAGCCGATTCTCGTTCCAGGCAACCGAGACGCCGCTTTAGGTTTCGATTACGTAATTGGCGGGGAGATAGCCGTTAAGCGGTTTGGCAGCAGTCGTTGCTTCTGACCAAACAACAGGCTGGAACAGCGAGCATCGCCCCCAGTGGCGGTGCGACAAGGTAGATCCAAAACGAGGTAAAGTTCAAGCTGGCCAGCGCCGGTCCAAGTGACCGGGCTGGATTCATTGACGCCCCGGAGATTGGGCCGGCGAAGGTGGCTTCCAGCGCAATAACACCGCCGACAGCGATGCCCGCCATAATTCCTTTTTCCTTCGCGCCGGTCGAGACATTTAAAATCACGAACATCAATATGAAGGTTAGAATGATTTCAAGGATGAAACATTGAGCAATCAGTGGGGTGCCTGCTACTTCGATGGGCAGGGTGGCACCCATATCCTTGTGCAGACCGAACAAGCCTCGAAGAATGGCGCTGGCCAAGACAGCTCCAAGGCATTGGCAAATGATGTAGGGCGCGAGCTGTCTGGCCGGGAGTTTCTTGGACACCCAAAAGCCGATCGTGACGGCGGGGTTGAAGTGTGCCCCTGACACATCACCCAGGGTGTAAATGAGAGCCATGACGACAAAGCCGAATACCAACCCAATGCCGAGATTGGTGACTTGGCCGCCAGAAATTTCGTTAAAAACAACTGCTCCTGTGCCGGTAAAGACCAGGATGAATGTGCCGAGGAACTCGGAGATAATGGGTTTGGTGTTATTTATCATTTGGCCGGTTTAGGCTTCCTGAAAAAACTTACGCTCGAATTCTGCGGACGGTCGCGATATGTTTTTACGACCCGTTGAGCTTTGTGCGGGGCCGTTGTACTTGGGTGTCTATTGTCCGTGTTTCAATGCCAGCCCTACACCTCGGACATCCCTATAAAAAATATCGCGGGATGGCATTCGCCCCATGCGTTCCAACAGTAGAACCAGAGGTTTGTATTCGGTTGCAGTTAGTCGATAGGCGTACCATTCACGACCCCGGTAAGGGTGCTCTCGCCTGTTTCGACGCTACCGACCGAAAACCGCGATTTTGCACGGGTGCGGTTTTGCGGGCGATCAATTGTCCGATGATTTGAACTTCCACAAGTGCTGGTCGCTACGGATGTAGATTCCGTCGCTGGCGACCGCCGGTGTGGTGATGACTCTTTCGCCCAGTTCGTGCGTGGTTTCCACCTTGCCTTCGTCGCCCAATCCAACGACCGCGATATTACCGTTGTCGCTGACTGTTAGAATCTTGTCACCGACGCCGATCGGCGAGGCGTAGTGGTGTCCCTTGAGCCGCACTTGCCAAGCGACCTTCTTTGTGGCCAGTTCGCCGCACGCCAGCACGCCCGCACGGCTGATGGCGAAGATTTTTCCCTGATGAACCGTTGGGCTCGCGCCGCTCGGCTGAAGCCGGTTCTCGTTCCAGGCAACCGAGACGCCATTTTTAGATTTCGATTCCGTGTTCAGCGCGGTGATGCCGTTAACAGGGACATAGACCGTCGAACCGTAGACGACCGCCGAGGCTACGGATCCGCACGAAGCTTCGTGAGACCATAGTTCGCGGCCCGTCGACGCTTCGTGTGCGGTGATACCCCAGGGGCTCTGCAGCAATACTAAATTGTCGTCGCCGCGTCGAAACAGAATCGGCGATGACCAGTTCGCCATCGGCCGCCGTTTAACGGTCCATCGCGTTTTGCCGGTCACCCTATCGATCGCCATCGCAAATGGATCGCCTTGGCACTCGACCTGCACGACGACAACATCGCCGACGACGAGTGGCGAAGAAGCCATGCCGATGTCGTTGCCCGCCCGCGGCCGCTCGCGGGCAAGGCCGCGGTACCACTGTAAATTTCCCTCTAAATCGAGACAGACCAAGTCATTGGATGAATAAAACGCAAAAATACGCTTGCCGTCACTGGCCGGAGTCGGCGCGGCGACGGCCGACGTCGGATGACAAAATGTACGACCCGTCGCCCAGAATTGGCGATGCCAAATTCGGCTGCCGGTGGATGCGTTGAAACAGAGCACGTGTAGCCGATCCTGCTTCACACCTGCGGAAGATGTCACAAAGACACGGTCGCCGACGACGATGGGGCTGGATGGACCGCGACCGGGTAGTGCGGCTTTCCAGGCGAGGCTCTCATCCCAGTCGGTTGGCAGTTTCACCGCCTCGGCGACGCCGTTGCCATTTGTGCCGCGGAATTGTTGCCAATCGGCGCCGAGCGAAAAGACCGCAGCAATTAGAAACAGTGCGGGTACGAGACGTTTTGTGTTTTTCATCGTTGCTCGCCTTATTTGTGGCACGTAGGCTGCGACAACCGCGGTGGCCGCTCGGTAACGAACCCTCGATCATTTCTCCGGCGGGATTCGGCTGCGGTTGTCTCGGACTACATTTTCTATAATCTGCCCCCCAATTCATCGCAGACGCGGAGGGCAAATTTCCAGACGTTGGTCCACGATTCAGTTTGTTCGTTTTGGCAGCACTTGACCAAAATCGTATTGCGGCCCTTTTTGAGTCGCACGTTGGCGGTGTACTGATCGAAGCGATAGCCGGCGTGATAGACTTCGTGGTCGATGACGAGTCGGCCGTTAAGCCAGACCTTGCAGGCGGTGACACAATTGATGCGAATCTGCGCGCCGCGGTCGGCATCCACGGTAATCTCGCCCGCTGCGTACGCCAGCACTTCTTTGATCTCACCGAAGACTTTGTTCAGATCGACTTCACCTTCCTGCTGGTCGGTGCGATGTTGTGTCCACGCGATGTTCTTGTCAAGACCTTGGTATTCGGCAGACAGGTCCAGCTCTTTTTCGGGGGGCATTTTTTTTGCGTAACCGGCGCGGTTTTTGTTATTGAAGGCACCGATCAAATGCCAATCGGTGATAAAGCCGAAATGGTCCGCCACATTGACGGGTGTCTCTAACTTTTTGAGCGCTTCGGCGCACTGCTTGACTTGATCGAGGTCGCGGGCTGCTCGAAATGCCTTTTGATAGACGGCAACAGCCGCCGGTCCCTCGAGTCCTTTCGCCCGAGCGATCTCGCCGGCCACCGCGTCATACCTCAATTCCAGGCTGGGGTCGTCTAACAGTTTGGGAATCAACCGCGCGCGCGCGGTTTTGTCGACGTGCTCGACCCATTCAAAGGCGACTCTTCGCGCGCGAGGCGACTCGCTGCGGCTGAGCACAAATCGTTCGAGGTCCGCCTGGGGCAATTCCCCCCCCCGCGCCAACTGCCGCTCGGCAATGGTGTCAGCGGCCGCGCGGAGCCAATTTTCGGCGATGGGGCCCGTGCCTTTCATTTGACCAAGCACGAGGGGCAGGTTTTTCGCCGGCACGTCTGCGATCTTTTTCCATGCCGCCATCGGTCGCGATTGGTCCGCGCCGACGCCGGCATTCTTGTCCAGCGCGAGGATTGCGGCGAATGATTCGTCCAGCGTCGAAGCTGGGTCTTCACTCCAAACGTTGCCCGCGATTGCGAACCATGACAATGCGATTGCGAACCATTGAATCTTCATTTTTTTCTCCTGCTGATGGCTATTAGCTTAGGCGAAGCCAACTGCCCGGGCAACCATGCGGGAAAAGCTGCTTTGTGGTACGATTTTTTTCTCGGACTTTTCATCACTGCGAAGCACTATTGAAAAACGAAGGAATCAAGACAATGAGTTTTCGCCGCTGTTGGCTGCCGGCCGTCATGACATTGCTGTTGGTTGGCCCCGCGTTCGGAGCGAAAAAAAACGTTGTACTGTTCGTCACGGACGACCAAAGTCCCGATGCGGGCTGTTACGGCAACTCTGTCATTAAGACGCCTAATCTGGATCTGCTGGCGGCCGGGAGCACCCGCTTCGATCGCGCTTTTTGTACGACCGCCAGTTGCAGCGCGAGCCGTTCGGTGATCTTGACCGGAATATTCAACCACGCCAACGCGCAGTATGGCCACGAACATACTTATCACCATTTTCGCACCTACGACCGGATCCGGAGTTTGCCCGTGTTGATGGCGGCAGCCGGCTATCAAACGATCCGCGTCGGTAAGTTTCACGTCGGTCCAGAACCGGTTTATCATTTTGAAACCGCCCTGAAGGCCAGCTCGCGGAATCCTGTGCAGATGGCGGAGAGAGTGCGGACCACCTTAAGGGAGAGATCGGACGACCGACCGTTCTTCTTGTTCTTCTGTACGTCCGATCCTCACCGCGGCGGTGGCAAAGCATCGGAATTGCCGCATGGGCCGGACCGTTTCGGCAACCCGAGGCCGGGCCAAAAAGTCGCCGGCGTGACGGAAGTCCGCTACGATCCCAAAGACGTTATCGTACCGCCGTTCCTGCCCGATACTCCGGCGTGCCGCGCCGAGTTGGCGCAGTATTATCAGTCCGTTTCGCGCATCGATCAGGGCCTGGGCGTGTTGATGCAAGTCCTCAAAGATGCCGACGTTTTTGAAGACACGCTGTTCATTTACACATCCGATCACGGCATGGCATTTCCCGGCGCGAAGACCAATGTTTACGAACCGGCGATGCGGGTACCATTCGTTGTTCGCAATCCGTACGAAAAGGGCGCGGTGTCTGTCAGCCAGGCGATGATCAGCTTTGTGGACCTGACGCCAACAATTCTCAATTTTGCCGGCGCGCTGCCGGCGAAAAGGCCGTTCCACGGCCGTTCGTTTTTGCCGACTTTGGGCGAAGCAAATCCGAAAGACTGGAACGAAGTTTACGCCTCACACACTTTTCACGAAATCACGATGTACTACCCAATGCGTGTGGTGCGGACGGATCGTTACAAACTGATCTGGAACATCGCCCACGGGTTGCCATACCCGTTTGCCAGTGACCTGTGGGCTGCGCCGACGTGGCAAGGCGTCTTCAAGCAAGGCCCCGACGCTTTGTACGGCAAACGGACGGTCAAGGACTATATCCATCGCGCGAAGTTCGAACTTTATGATCTGAAATCGGATCCAGATGAGATCAACAATCTGGCGGACGATTCACGGCACGCGGAAACGCTCGCACTACTCAAAAAAAAGCTGCAAAAATTCCAAAAGCGGACATCCGATCCGTGGGAATTGAAGTGGCGTTACGAGTAGGGCTGCCTCCGGCTCATCGCCTCCGCCAACGATTGTCTTTCATGCGGGCCAAATGATTTGGCATAGCCGCTCGCATGACGTCACTCGGCACGGAGCACGGAGCACGGAGCACGGAAATAAATCGGGGTTCAGCACGGCAGATACCCCGCCGAGTGCCAAATGCCTTACAATTCGTTCAACACCGGCATGATTTGTTGGGCCGCTTTGACAGTGTTGGGTGTTCCGCTTTGTGCTTCCAACCACTTTTCACGCGCTTTTTCGACTCCATAACGTGGTTCGACAGCCATGAACGCGCCGACAAAGAGACTTGATTGGGGTTCCTTTTCAAGCCAGCGCTCGGCAATCGCGCGAACCAGTCCGGCCGGCCATTCGTGCCGCGATTTTCGGAAGTTGCGACCCGCCATGCGATAGCTGATGCTGGCTTTTGACACCGCCTGGATGTGAACCACTGTGGTGCCGACGTCCAAATCCTGACCCGCCAAATCACGGATGCTGTTGTCGACCGCACTCCAAAATTCTCCGACAAATTCCGTCAGCATTGCCATACGTTCGATTTTCTCGGTATGTGGTCCCGTTCGTTTTTCCTCGGCGACTTGTTTGGCCAGCCTGATCATCGTCCCCGCCGTGTTAGGGTCGCGCTCGGCGAGGAGTGTTTTCGCTTGATCAAGATGAAATTTTATCTTCTTCAACTGACCGATCGACAAGTCCGGCAACGGTTCCGGTTCGGCGGGAATCGGCGTGGGATCCGGCGCTGGCGGCATCGGATCCGGCGCCGCCGGGGTCGGGTCGGGCCGCGTGGGCAGCGGATCGGGAGGATCCGGCTTCACGGGAACCGGTAGCGGAACTGGTCGCTCGGATGGGCGATTCGGTGGCGGTAGTGCGGCAAGTCCTCCGCCATCGGTTTTCGTACCGGAAGTGGCTGAGTGTGGCGTAGGTGCAGTCCGCGAATTTTGGCCATTCGTATCGGAGTTATTTGTCCCGGGGATGCCCTCGCCGTTGGCTAATGTTACGTCGGTCTCACCGGATGGGGACGTTAAAAGATATTTTTCCCCAACAATCCAGCCCAACAAAAGCACGACTACAGCGATGGCGACAACGGTCGAAGCCGGAATGGTTGTTTTCGGGGCCGAGGCCGGTCGACTCTTTGGAGAATCGGTTGCAACAACAGGGGCGGGATCTGAAGCACCAAAAGGACTCGGTTCTGTAGCCGCGCCCGAAGCCGCCGCTGCGGTTGATCCGGCAAACTGCTGACCTGCTAGATTCGCCGGCGGTGGTGTGCCCGCCAGGCCGTATGGTTGGTTGCCGGGCACGCCGTATGGCACGGCGGTTCCCGTCGGCACGGGCATTCCTGGCGGCGATGGGTTGGGAACCGGGTTGAGAACCGGGTTGGGAACCGGGTTGGGAACCGGGTTGGGAACCGGACCAGCGCCGGCCGCAGGTTGAACCGAGTTTGGCATTCCCGGCGGCGGGGAATTCGGTACTTGGTATGCAGCTGGGGCAGCGGGTTGGTTCGGCTGCTGAAATTCGTCCAGCAACTCTCGCCAAGCTTCCGCTTCAACCGCCGCGGCGCCCGTCGTGCCGGGTTGATTGGCCGCGGAGGTGTTCTCTGCCGCAGCACCTGACACTGCATTTGGCGAGGGTGCCGCGCCACCGGCATTGGCTCCGGAAACCGCCATGGGTGGCAAAAGGTCATCATGGGCCCCGCCCGTTGGCGGCGTTTCATGATTCGGCGTCGGCTGTTCGGTTCCCGTCGGCACTGACGGCGTTGGTGCCGGCACACTGGGTAACTGTCCGGCCGGATTGCCCGCGGCAGCTACCGGGTTTGCCGCGTCCGGTTTCTGTTCGACCATCGGCGCCGGATTGACGGGTGGCGTCGTCGAAGGAATTGATGCGGATGCCGTATCGGCCGGTGCATCGACCACCGGAGCAGGATTAGCAATTGGTGCCGGGTTCGATGCCTCCGGCGAATTGTTGGCTGGTGCGGTAGCTGCCGCCGCCTGCGAAAATGCTGGCGGCAATATATTTTTGGTCAGCGATTCAACCGGTTGCGAATCCGCCTCTTTGGCCTCGTCCGCAAACAGCTCGTCATCGCCTGCGGGCGGCTCGGCACCCGGCGGCAATAAGTTGCGATGTGGCTGTACTCCGGGCTGCGGCTCGCGACTGTCCAATGCGGGCGTTGCCCGGTCGTTTTCCGCCTCTGCCGATTTCGTGGCGGCCTGCTCGCCCTGTTTTTCGAGCGGCGATTCTTCAGCGGTCGGTTGTTGGCGCAACTGCCGGTCATATGCCGTTTTTTCGTCCGCTGCGGTCAAGCATTTTTGAGCGGCATCAAGTTCGTCAAGAATCGTGCCCCATTCCGCAGTATGTTGGCCCGGCCGGACGCTGCGGACACGAGACTTCTGGGCATCTGCGGCGCGGCAGATCACCTCCTGGTCGTCTTCAAAGCGATCGATGCCGAGCAGTGCATAGTGGTCGGCTGGACGACCCGGATCGGGGATGCCCAGCCACTCGACATAAGGGTTGAATTCCGACACGAGCGCCCCTTCATCGGTTCCCGACTACCCAATGTGCAGTGAAGCTTGAATTATCCGCCAAAGTTTGACGAGCCGCAAGTCACAAGTGCACAAAGCCGGGAATCACATGCCTAAAGGCACGCTCCCGTTTGCGCCAACGGAAATCTCGCGGCACTTTTGTACGCATCACCTAATTTGCAAGCAGTGGATGAAATAGCCACAACTCACCAGCTCTTTGACAAAACAGACGGCAAAATTGTTCCAAACGGCGCGCAAAAAAACGGGCGGTAGCAAACTCCCAATCATGCGGAAGTGATTGAAGTAAGAAGTTGCCAACGACCAAATTTCGAGAATCTACGGGTGCGGCAAAGTTACACGGCGGCCCGCTACACCGTCAGCGGTTGTCCGTTGTCTTTGGGCCCCAATCCCAGCAGCAGGGGAACCGCTTTTCTGGCCCATTCTGTTGGTCTTGGGTACGTCGACGCGTGCGGGCCAAAACAGCTTTCGAGCATTTCGGTGTGAATCACACCTGGATTTAGCGGCACGGCGGCCATATTGCCGGGCAGTTCTTCGGCCAGCGCGCGGGTCAGTCCTTCGATACCCCATTTGGTCGCGCAGTACGTCGCCACGTCGGCTGAAACCGAACGGCCCCAGCCCGAACTCAGATTGACAATCACGCCACTGCCCCGCTCGATCATCGCCGGCACGAAATGCCGCACGACGTTCATGACACCTTTGAGGTTGACGTCGATGACGAGCGAGGCCTCGTCTGCGGGTACTTCCCAAAGCGGCGCATTGCGGTTGATGACGCCGGCATTGTTGACCAGTAAATCGGGAGGCCCGCCAGCCGACAAACAGCTTTTCGCCCATGTTTGGACTTGAGCGTCATCGGTGACATCGATCGTGTCGAACCGGTGCGGTGCGGGCCACTCCTGTTGCAATTCGGCGATGGCCTCTGTGGACCGCGCGCAACCACCGACAACGTGACCTTCATTCGCGAAGCCGCCCGCCAACGCCCGACCGAGGCCGCGGCTGACGCCTGTGATGACAATGCGTTTCATGAGTTTCGGTCAGCTCAAACCGGGAACCGGTTCGCCGTGATAGATCGGCATCGGCCGCTCTTGAGCGTCGTACCAGACAGCCTGCTTGGGGATACCGAGCGCTTCGTAAATTGTGGCCGCCAAGTTTTCCGGTTTTTGCGGATCGGACGCCGGGTGGCCGCCGTGATTGTCGGATGAACCGACGACCGTGCCGCCGCGGACTCCGCCGCCAGCCAGCCAGACGGTTTGCACGGCGCCCCAATGATCGCGGCCGGGCAGTCTGGCTTTGGGGAGCGAAAACACCTTTGGCGTACGGCCGAATTCGCCGGCCATGACGACGAGTGTCTGATCCAACAGCCCGCGGTCTGCTAAATCGTCCAACAGCGCCGAGACCGCCAGATCGGTTGGCGGGAACAAAAAGTTCTTCAAATTTGGAAACGCCGCTTGGTGCGTGTCCCAAGTTTCATTGTTGCCCAAGTTGACTTGCACCAAGTTCACGCCCGCTTCGACCATCCGCCGAGCCATTAACAGTGACCAGCCAAATACGTTGCGGCCGTAGCGGTCGAGCACCTTTGGTTCGGCGTTGACGACGTCAAACACGTGCTGCAGTTTGCCGCCGCTCAACAGCGACACGGCCGTCTGGCGATTGCGGTCGAGCGGTTCGGTCTCGGCCAGTTGCGCGAGTGCGCGCTGTTGCCGCTCGATTTCTTTAAGCAAACCGAGCCGCTCGTTGAACCGTCGCTTGTCGAATCCCTCGGGCACGGCGAGGTTGGGCGCCTGAAAGGCGAAGCCGTCGGGATTTTCGCCGCCCCGCTCGTGGTGGAAGCCGAATTCGGGCCAGGCACCGTAAGACGTTGCGTTAAAGCGGGCTGCGGTGATCAAATGCGCGTCGCGGCGCGGGCCCATTTGGCCGGCGAATTGGCCCGGGATGACGCGGCCGGTACGGTGAATCAGTTTTTCGGGCAGGATGATCGCCGGCGGCAGATTGGTGCGGGGCAGCGTCGCGCCACCGGCTATCGACGCGATCGAGGGCCAATCTGTCGGCTTCGGTTTGCTGGCGTCGAAACCGGGCGGCATTGGCGTACGGCCTGCAAGCATCACCATGTGGCCCTGTGAATGTTCGTTGTACGGGTGCGTCAGCGAACGCACCAGCGACCACTTGTCGCTGCGTTTGGCAAGCTCGGGCAAGTGTTCGCAAATGTGAATGCCCGGCGTGGCGGTCGCGATCGGGTTGAATTCGCCGCGAATTTCGTCCGGCGCGCGCGGCTTCATATCGAAACTGTCCTGCTGCGCCAGTCCGCCCGAAAGAAAAATGAAAATAACCGATTTGGCCTTTACTTCTTGTTGCGGCGCGGCCATCGCGCGGAGCGGTTCGAGGTGATTCGCACCCAGGCCCAGCAGGCCGATCGCGCCGGCCTGTACCGCCTGTCGGCGAGAAAATTGTGGATGTTGAAAGGTTGCCGCGTGGTTCATCGTCTTTGAAACTCCCTGAGTTGTTTCAAAACTCCCATTCACAAATGAAGCCGCTAACGTAGCCGACACTACGATGGGTGTCATTCCAGCTGCCGTTTAGGTCCAGGATGAGCCGATCTTCAAGGCCTTTCTCATTGTTGGGTTCGCCAGGCGCCCAATTGACATATTCTATCAAAGCGCCGTTGACCCATCTCCATTTTCCGTCTTTTTTGAACCCGCCCAGCCAAACAATTTGACCGCCCGCCAACTTAAAAACATGTTGAACCTCGGCGGCTGATTCGATGCAGACAAGATAGCCGCCCATGGCCTGGCAACGTTGCCGAGCCTCATCCCAGGTGAGTCGAGTGGGAAATGCCGCGTAATAATGGTCACCGATTTTTTTTGCGGCTGCCGGATGGGCCCGGAGTTCATATCCCGGCAACCGGGAGCCCTGTTCGACGGGTGGTGTTTGCAGCTGAGGATCCGGTTCCGAGTTGTTATCGATCGGCGGCCGCGGGGCACCTGGCTGCGGTTCCGCTGCGGGTGAATCGCTATTCTCCACCGGTTCTGGATCGTGCGGTTGTGTATGAGCAGTTTCATCGTCTTTAGCGGTGTCTTCGCCGCTACCAGAAGCGGCTTCATTTGTCGCCGCCGCACTGCTTTTCTGTGTTGACTTTTGGCCGATCGCATTTGGTCGTGCAGCCACGCCTTGGGGGTCGTCGGAGTTCCGCACAAAGTTTAGCACGAGGAAAATCGCGACAAACAGCACAATTGCAACGACGGCGGTGGCGATAAGACGGGTGGGCTGATTCCGTTTGCGGCGGACTCGCGACCGCATGCTGCCGGATGTGGCCCCGAACAGTTCTGGGTGGCTTGCCGCGGGCTGCGTTTCGATTGCCGCGACGGTGGTCGGTTGACTTTGCGGTGGTTGCTGGGCCTCAGCACTTTTATTCGGTCGCTGCGATCGGACTTGGAGTTGCCGGTCGTAGGCGGATTTCTTGTCGGCATCCAGCAGACAGACCATCGCGCTGGCGATTTCGTTCAGCAGTCTTTGCGAATGCTGTGCGTGTTGTCCCGACTGCAGCGAGCGGAGATGCGCCATCCGCTGGTCGGCAGCATGCGAAATGACGTCGAGATCGTCTTCCAATTCGCGAATACCGAGCAGCCGGTAATGGTGGGGGGGCTGCTCTTCCGGCGGGATGCCGAGCCACTTGTAATACGCGTCGAATGAATCCGACATGGTCATTGGCCTGTGACGGAAACTAGGGGGACGTTTTTTCGTATCCGTGAGGATGGAGTTTGTGCCAGTTCCAGGCGGACTCGACGATCGCTTGCAGCGTCGGGAATTCGGGCCGCCAGCCCAATTCGCGACGGATCTTTTCGCTGCCGGCAACGAGTTCGGCGGGATCGCCCGCGCGGCGTGGTCCCGTTGCGGTCGGAATTGGATGTCCGGTGATTTCTCGGGCCGTTTCGATGACCTGTTTGACGCTGAATCCGCTTCCGTTGCCGAGATTATAGGTGCGGCTGCCGTCGTCCAGCGCTTGCAAGGCAAGTATGTGTGCCTCGGACAGATCCGCAATATGTATGTAATCACGTACGCAGCTGCCGTCCGGCGTCGGATAGTCGTCACCGAATACGGTGATTTTTTCGCGCTGCTGCAGGGCGACCTGCAGGACGATGGGGATCAGATGCGTTTCCGGCGTATGATCTTCGCCGCGCTCGTCCGTGGCCCCGGCGGCGTTAAAATATCGCAGCGCCGCATAACGGAGGCCGACCGTCTTATCCAGCCAGAAGAGCACGCGTTCCAGATAGAACTTGGATTCGCCGTAGGGACTGCCCGGCACGATGTTTTCATTTTCGTCAATTGGAATCCGCTCCGGGGCGTCGAACAGGTTGGCGGTTGACGACAGGATGAATTTCCGTATGCCGTGTTCAACTGCGCTGTGTAGCAGATTCAGGCCGTTGGTGACATTGTCGGCCAGATAAAGAAATGGACGTTGAACCGATTCGCCAACCAGCGTCCGCGACGCGAAGTGCATTACGGCGTCGATCTGATGGCCCTCAAAGACGGCATCGATGCTGGCACGATCTGCCAAGTCGCCTTGAATAAAATCGGCTTCCGGATGCACGGCCGCTCGATGGCCCATGCTGAGGTTGTCAAAGACGACAATTCGGTAGCCGGCGGCAATCAGCTTTTCGACCGCCACACTCCCAATGTAGCCCGCGCCGCCGGTCACGAGGACACTGAGAGACATGATCATTTCCTTTGACCGCGCCGCGTCTGGGTCGCCGCCGGAACATCTCCGCCGTCCAACCCTCCACTGCCCGCCGATTCTATCTGCACGGTCGTATCTCGGCAACCTCCAAGGCGTTAAGTCAGAAATGCGTTGACTCTGGACCCGCTGACTCTAGATCCGTTGAATGAATCCATCGATTCTCCCGAGGCAATGGCGGGCCGCTTCGTTGGCAACGCGGTGCCGGCGGCATTCACGAAACCTCGCCGGCCACGATCTGCGTTTTTTTCTGCAGAGCCCTCCAGGCATTGATCCGGAACCGGCCGGTGCCATCGTTGGCGAAACAGCAATTGCGCTCGTTGTTCTTTGCGGCATAAAGCGCCTCGTCGGCCCGCGAGATTAATCTCGAGGCATCGTCACCGTCTTCTACTTCGGCAACGCCGACACTCACGGTTACCCGAAATGGCTTGCCCTTGAACTTGCCGACGTATGCCATAATCGCGGTCCGCGAACGTTCTGCCGCCAACTGCGCGTCGCTGAGATTGGATGACGGCAAAATGATCCCGAATTCGTCGCCGCCGAACCGCGTCAGTAGGTCGGATTGCCGCACGCTCCGCGACAGCATGGCTGCTACATCGCGTAACACCCGGTCTCCCGCTAGATGTCCGCGTCGATCGTTGAACAGCTTAAAGTGATCGATATCCACCAACAGCAAAGAAAAGCCAGCTTGATTTCGCCGCCAGTCCGCCAATCGCCGTCCTAATTCGGCATCGAACGAACGACGGTTAGCTAATCCGGTCAGGCCATCCGTGAGCGCCGCATCCTTGTAGTATCGAAGTTGCTTTTGCCGAGCGATCGAGTGCCGAATTGCGCGGCACAAAAGTGGCCCAGCCAGGTGCCGCTTGGATAGATAATCCTGAGCGCCGGCGCGGATTGTTTTGATTGCCAACCGCTCATCCTCGACATCGGTCAATACGACGACCGGCATGGTTGGCTCGTTGCTCCTCAACCAGTTGAGGGTGTCGAAACCGTTGCTGTCTGCCGAATCGATATCGAGCAGCACAACGTCGAAGTGCTCGTCGTGCAGTCGCTCTTTAGCATCGCCAAGTGTCGTTGAAGGAGCGACCGAAAATTTGCCTGGTTCGTATGCAAGCAGGGGTTCTAGTAACGGGGCGTCGTGCCGATCGTCTTGGACCAACAGGATGCGTATTTCAGTTCCCATTCCATCCACCCGGGCTACAAAATGGACCGTGCAAATCGCGAGGCGTCCGCCTCACATCGCCGCGACTAGCGGCATAGAGCCAGTCTAGTTGCCGACAATTTACAAAGCAAACCGCTAACTTATCGGCAAGTGATGGGAAACTCGGCAAGGCTGGATAAAATTCTGGCGGTACACAGGATTGCGGTGCACAGGATTACCGACATTGCTCTTCGCAATTCGGCACTTGTCAGGGTAGTGTACATTAGCGGTTCCAGAACGTTTCCAACCACGACGGAGGTATTAGGAGCGATTGCATGAAATGGTTTCAATGGATTGCTGCCCTGGTGTTGGTTGCGCCGTGTACGTCGTCTGCCATAGACACGGTGGTTGTCTGTCCATCCGAGTTGCGCGGAGCGATTGGACCGTGGGTTAAATACCGCGCGGCCCAAGGACACCGAATCGAACTGGTCCCCAGCAATTCATCACCGACAAAAATTAGTCACCGCATCCGGCAAGCGGTCGCGGCGGCTAGGCAAATCGGGGCCGAAGTTAAGACGGTGGTATTGGTCGGAGATGTTCCTAGCGCAGCGGCTGGCGTAAACGTGAACGGCGTTCCCGCACATCAAGTCAAGGCAAAAGTGATTACAAAGTACGGGGGTGGGCGGCAGTTCGCTAGCGACAACAGCTATGCGGATTTGGACGACGATCATGTTCCCGACTTGGCGTTAGGCCGGCTGCCGGCCGATTCGCCGGCCGAGCTGGCTGCGATCATCGAAAAGATCGTTGCCTACGAAACAAATCCCGATTTCGGCTTGTGGCGGCGCAACATCAATCTGGTCGCGGGCGTCGGCGGTTTCGGTGTGTTGATCGACAGTGTGATTGAAAGCACGACGAAAATGTTCCTCACGTCCGGTATTCCGGCCGGCTACCGCACAACGATGACCCAGGCAAGTTGGACCAGTCCGTACTGCCCGGCTCCGCCGCGATTTTCGGCGACGGCGATTGAGCGGATTAACGAAGGCTGTTTGTTTTGGGTTTATATCGGCCACGGAAATCAACGGACGCTCGATTCGCTGCGGGTTCCCGGCGGCGTGTTCCCGATTTTGACGGCGGGTGATGTGCCACAGATCAAATGCGAGCGGAGTCCTCCGGTGGCGTTGTTCTTTAGCTGCTACGCCGGTGCGTTTGCTGCCCGAGAAGATTGTCTGGCGGAAGAATTGCTACGTCGCAAGTCGGGGCCTGTCGCGGTGATCGCCGGCTCGAATGTAACGACGCCGTACGCGATGGCAATTTTGGGAAGCGGCATGCTGACGGAGTTTTTCGAGAAGCGGCACAAAACACTGGGTGAGACATTTTTGCGAGCCAAACGGCAGCTCGCCGACGATTCGTTGTCCGACAGTCGGCGGCAAATGCTCGATACTCTGGCGGCGCTGATGACCGGCTCAAAACACAATCTGGTCGACGAACGGTTCGAGCATTTGTATCTGTTCAATTTGATCGGCGACCCGCTGCTGCGGATTAGGCACCCGCGGGCCATCAAAATCAAAGCACCCGCTAAAGCGACCCCCGGGTCCGAAATTACGATCGATGTCGAGGGCGGCTTTCCGGGCATGGCGGCAGTCGAGCTAAAACTGCGCCGCGACCGGATTGCGTTCAAGCCTAAGCCGCGTATCCGTTATGCCGCTGACGAAAAAAGCCTGGCGGAGTACGACGAGACTTATCGCCGCGCGAATGACCTGCGGTTGGCCAACGCAGAGTTATTGGTAGATGCGGCGGCGTTTAAAACGCGGTTGCGGGTGCCCGTGGGCACAGAAGGGGCGTGTCGCATTTGCGTGTTTGTCCGCGGCAAAGAC
Source organism: Planctomycetota bacterium (assembly GCA_036337375.1). Taxonomy (GTDB): domain Bacteria; phylum Planctomycetota; class Planctomycetia; order Pirellulales; family UBA7805; genus JAYZEI01. The sequence continues at coordinate 27,085 of JAYZEI010000106.1, forward strand.
GACTTCGCCATCGGTTCGGCGGAAATTATCATTCAGGAGGCTGAATAAGCCGCTGTCTGATTAGGCCCAGAATGCTGCGAGCGACATCTTCTTTGTGGCCCGAAAACGCAGCGGCGAGTTGCCCGGATGGATCGAGTATTTCGACGCTGTTGTCCAAGGCGTTCATTGCATCGGTGCTGTTAAGTATCATCAAATCGCAGCTTTTTTTTTCCAGCTTGGCCAAAGCCCGAAGCCTCGGATCCTCGGTCTCGAGTGCGAAGCCGACCATCCAGCGATGTTCTTTGTGCCGGCTCAGTGTCGCGATGACGTCTTCGGTTTCAATTAAATTCAGTTCGAGCGGATGACCTGTCTTCGCAATTTTGTGTTCGGAAACTCGAACCGGTCGATAGTCGCAGGGTGCCGCCGCGCCAATGACTCCGTCGCAATCGAAAAACGCGTCCTGGCACGCTGACAGCATTTCTTCGGTAGACACCACAGAGACGACCTTCGCCCCGCGGGGATATTCGATGTCGACGGGACCACTGACAATGACGACGTCATGACCGTCTTCCAACGCGGCTTGCGCCAGCGCCGACCCCATGCGGCCGCTGGAAGCGTTCGTAAGGTAGCGAACAGGGTCCAAGTATTGCCGCGTCGGTCCAGAAGTAATCAGGATGCGGGACAAGGTCAGAGGTGGGGGTTAGAGGGCTGGGGGCAGGGCGTTGTCGATTGCAGCCAGAATCGTTTCTGGCTCCGCCATCCGACCGGCGCCGACTTCGCGGCAGCTGAGCCAACCTTCTTCAGGCGGCACCAGTTCGACGCCATCCTCCTCTAAACGTCGAATGTTGCGTTGCACCGAAGGCTTCTCCCACATCACATGGTTCATTGCAGGAGCCATCAGAACAATACCCGAAAACGAAAGATAAAGTGTGCTGAGCAGATCGTCTGCGATACCGTGGGCTGACTTTCCCAAAAAATCGGCGGTGGCCGGTGCGACACACAAGAGTTCCGCCCGTTGAACCAGCTCGATGTGCGAACCGAGCGATTTATCCGGTTCGCCAAAAACCTTCGAATAGACCGGGCGTCCCGAGAGTGCCTCGAATGTAGCCGGACCCACGAATTTGGTCGCCGCGTGGGTCATG
>JAYZEI010000107.1:0-9558 GCA_036337375.1 Planctomycetota bacterium
CGGCGGATGCGGTCGGTCGTCGGCGTCGGGTTATCGGAGTTAGCCGATTTTCAGATTCCGCAATCGAAAGACGACTTAACGATGCGGGCGTCGAAACGATTCGTGGCGATTTGCTGGAGCAGCAATTCGTCAAGTCGTTGCCGGACGCCGCGAATGTTATTTACATGACAGGGACGAAGTTCGGTACTGCGCAGAGGCCCTCGGCGACGTGGGCGACCAATGTGCTGATGCCCGCGGTGGTCTGCAACCGGTTCCACGGCAGCCGTATGGTGGCGTTTTCGACGGGGAACGTGTATCCGTTAGTCCCGCTTGAAAGTGGCGGATCCAAGGAGTCGGACCCCTGCCTGCCGGTCGGCGAGTACGCGATGACCGCGCTGGGCCGCGAGCGAATATTCGAACATTTTAGCGAGAAATTAGCGATTCCTATTTCGCTGATTCGATTGAACTACGCGGTCGAAATGCGATATGGCGTACTGGTCGATATCGCGCAGCAGGTATGGCACGAAAGTGAGATCGATGTGTCGATGGGCTTCGTCAATATTATCTGGCAAGGTGACGCCTGCGCGATGTCGCTGGCGGCGCTGCAAGACGCGGAAAGTCCGCCAAAGATCGTGAATGTCTGCGGGCCGGAGTTGCTCAGCGTGCGCGATGTCGCGGAGGAGTTTGGGCAATTGATGGGCAGGCCGGTGCGTTGCTTCGGCCAGGAGGGGGAAACGGCGTTGTTGAGCGACGGGCGTAGCGGCTACGAACGATACGGCCGGCCTCGGGTTTCACTGGAACGGCTGATGCGGTGGATCGTTGGGTGGATTCGCAGCGGGGGCCGTACGCTGGGCAAACCGACGCACTTTCAGGTGCGGACCGGCAGCTTTTGAATTTCTCAGATTGAGTTTTGCGGAATGCTCCCCCGGCCGAGCGAAGCTCGGGCTAAACCAACCTCGTCGTCCGCGGCTCGCCGGTGCCGTCTGTTCTGCTGGTGGCGAGACCGCGGCTATTGGTGCGTGCGCTGTAGATCCGCCAGTATTTCGTCCAGACAGTCCGCGATAAAGTTGGCGTCGTCCTTGGAAATGCAGAGCGGCGGTTTGATCCGCAGCGTGTTGCCGTGAAGTCCGCCCTTGCCGAGCAGCAATCCGCGGTCGCGGGCGAGTTCTTGAATCTCGACGGCCTCGTCTGAGGCGGGTTGCTTTAGGGACCGGTCTTTCACCAGTTCGACGCCCAGCATCAGCCCCAGGCCGCGGATTTCGCCGATCAGCGGGTGTTTTTCCTGCAATTCCATCAGCCGCTGTTTCAGATAGGTGCCGACAACACGGGCATTCTCCTGATAGTTTTCCCGGTCCAGAACCTCCAGCGTGGCCAGCCCTTGTGTGGCGCTCATCGGATTTCCACCGAAGGTATTGAAATGAATGTGCCGCGACATCATTTCGGCGATCTCCGGGCGAGTGACGCAGGCCGCGATCGGCGCGCCGTTGCCGAGTCCCTTGGCCATCGTGACGAGGTCGGGCACGACGCCCCAGTTTTCAAAACCCCAGTAGTGCTCGCCCGTGCGTCCGAAACCGGTTTGCACTTCGTCCGCGATGCAAAGGCCGCCGTGCTGGCGGACGATGTCGTAAACGATTTGAAAATATTCGGGCGGCGGTGTGACAGCGCCGCCCACACCTTGAATCGGTTCACCGATGAAGCAGGCGACCTGGCCGCTGGTCTCGTGCCGGATCAGCATTTCAACATCGCGGGCGCACTTGATGTCGCAATCCGGGTATTCCAGGCCGTAGGGGCAACGGTAGCAATAGCCGGGAGCGGCGTGTTTGATGTTGACCGCCGGCGACGCGGCAAACTTCCAGGTTCCTACGGCCGTCATCGACATCGCGCCCTGTGTGCCGCCGTGATAGGAATTGTGCAGGCTCAGTACATCGGCGTGCCCGGTGAACTCCCGCGCGCTGAGCAGGGCGATTTCGTTTGCTTCGCTGCCGGAGTTCGTGAAATAGCTTACCGAAAGGCCGCTATCGGCCGGCATGTGCTCGGCTACCGCCTTACCGAGTTGTCCGACGGTTGGGTGCAAGTAAAGCGTCGTCGTATGTTGAAGCTGTTTGGCCTGCGCGCGGACCTGTTGGATGATGTCCGGGTGGCAGTGGCCTGCAGAAATCGTGACGACGCCCGCAAAGGCGTCCAAATATTGTTTGCCGGTTTCGTCCCACACGTATTGCATGTGGCCTTCGACGATCAAAAGCGGTTCGCGATAGTATCGCAGCAGCCCCGGGGTAAGATACTGCTGCCGCAGAGTGACAACCTCGTCTTTCGGCGGCCCCGTATAGGCGGCCGGCCGATGGTCGGTATCCGGAACACGTACGGCTTTTTCGGTTGGCATTTGGGATTCGGGAAATGGTCGAGATGCTATAGATGAGGAATGTTACTGGGAAGCCACCGCTAGGGCAAGCAAGCGAAATGAAGCGGGTTTGCCTGGCGGCGGCAGTCCTCGACGCTAGCCGGTCTTTCGAGTGGTCTGGCGGCGGCGGGCGTTTTCGGTGAGATGAATTTTTCGCAAACGGATTGCTGCCGGCGTAATCTCAACATACTCATCATTTTCGATGTACTCGAGCGCCGCTTCGAGTGAAAGTTCCTTTGCCGCCTTGAGCATGATGTTCTCATCCGAGCCGGACGCGCGGACATTGGTGAGTTTCTTCGTCCGCATCGGATTGACCACCAAATCATTCTCGCGGGAGTTCTCGCCAACAATCATCCCTTCGTATATCTGCGCGCCCGGTTGGACGAACATTTCGGCGCGTTCTTGAAGTTTCCATAATGCGTAACCGACCGCAACTCCGGCGGCCTGCGAAACCAATACGCCGTTACTGCGGTGCGGAACGTCCCCCTCGCGTTGGCGGTAGCCTTCGAATCGGTGGAAAATAACGGCCTGGCCGCGGGTGGCATTTAGCAACCGCGTCCGCAGGCCGATCAGCCCCCGCGCGGGGATGGAGAATTCCAGGTGTGTCATGCCGCCGCCGCCGGAGGTCATCTCGCCAATCTGTCCGCGGCGGGTGCAGACGAGTTCCATGATCGCCCCCACATCTTCGGTCGGCACGTCGATCACCAGTACTTCAAACGGCTCGTGCCACTGGTCGCCGATCTGTTTCTGGATCACTTGCGGTTTGCCGACGGAGAGTTCATAGCCTTCCCGCCGCATTTGCTCGACTAGAATCGACAGGTGCAGCACGCCGCGTCCGGAAACTTGAAACGATTCCTTTTCGTCGGTTTCTTCGACCCGCAGTGCGAGGTTTGATTGCAGTTCGCGAAATAGTCGCTCGCGCAAATGGCGACTGGTCAGAAAACGTCCGTCCTGACCCGCCAACGGTGACGAATTGATGGTGAACAGCATGGACAACGTCGGTTCGTCTACGCTAATGCGCGGCAGGACGCGAGGATCGATGGGGCAGGCGATCGTATCGCCAATTTCAGGATTAGGTAGGCCTATCAGCGCTGCAATGTCGCCCGCCGACGCCGAAGCGACTGCGCTGCGCCCCAGTTTGTCGAACAGTTCAACCGATGTGACTTCTGCCGGTTCCAGCTCGCTATCCGCGCGCATGAGGACGACCTGGTCGCCCTTCGAAATCACGCCGTTGGCGATCCGTCCGGTGGCGATCCGGCCCAGGTAGTCGGAGTAGTCAACGGTCGTGACCATCATTTGAAAAGGAGCCGTGCGGTCGCCTTGCGGCGGCGGAACGTGTTCGACGATCATGTCCAGCAGCGGCCGGATGCCGTGTTCTTGTTTGTCGCGTACCGCCGGATCGTGCGTTACATAGCCGTCACGCCCGCTGGCAAACAGATACGGGAAGTCGAGCGTCGCATCGTCGGCACCGAGTTCGGCCAGTAAATCGAAGGTTTCCGAGAGCACCTGTTCCGGTCGGCAGTCGGCGCGGTCGATTTTGTTGGCGACCACCAGCAGTTTCAGTTCGCACTCGAGGGCTTTTTTTATTACGAAACGTGTTTGTGGCCGGGGGCCTTCGAAGGCATCGACGAGGACCAATGCGCCGTCGGCCATTCGCAGCACGCGTTCGACCTCCCCTCCAAAATCGGCGTGGCCCGGCGTGTCGATGATGTTGATCTTGATGCCGTTGTGGGTCAGCGCGATGTTCTTGGCCACAATCGTAATGCCGCGCTCGCGTTCCAGGTCGTTGGAATCCAGAATGCAGTCGCCGACAAGTTGCGACTGGCGGAATTCGCCGGATTGTCGCAATAGGCAATCGACCAGTGTCGTTTTGCCGTGATCGACGTGCGCGATGATCGCGATGTTGCGAATGTTGTCTCGTTGCATAATCGCCAGGCGAGCTGGATGTTTCTACGGGTTAAGGCGGCGGGAGTTTAGCAGGGTCTTGGGTAACCGGAAAGAGTGAAGGCGGGGCTGACGGCGAGTCGTTCAATCTGACGCAATCCGCGGTGGCGTGGGCAGAGCGAGCGTAAATTGTGTGCCGTGGTTAGGCTCGCTTTGTACGGACAAGGTGCCTCCGTGCGCCTGGATGATTTTTCGTGTTGTCGGTAGCCCCAGCCCGCTGCCGCTGGGTTTGGTCGAATAAAATGCGTCGAAAGCGCGGGTCAGCGTGTCCATGTCCATGCCGCAGCCGGTGTCGATCAGGTCCAGCGCCACGCCGTCCTGCGTGCTACGGGTGCGGGCCACCAAGCTGCCGCCATCGGGCATCGATTGTTCGGCGTTGATGACCAGATTCAATAGCGAGGCGTGAAAGGACTCCGGGTCGATTAAAACCCGCGGCAAATCCGGATCGAGATAGCGCACCAATTCGATGCCCGCCGCTTCTGCTGTTGGCTCGAAAAAATCAAGCACCCTTGCGACTTGCGAGTTAAGGTCTTGAGGCACGAGTTGGAGCTGTCGCATCCGGGCAAAGCTCAAAAAGTCGTCCAATAGGTCCTGGAGGCGTTGGCATTCGCGTTGGACGACCGAGATCTTCGTAGCCGCGCGGCGATCTCGTTGAGTTTCGACGCCGCTAAAATCCTCGCTCAGCAATTCGAGATTTAGCTTGATCGTAGACAGCGGATTCTTGATTTCGTGTGCGAGCCCCCCCACGAGTTGGACAAACTCGGAGTACTGATCGACGAGTCGTCGTTCGACGTCTTCCCCGGCCTTGTCTTCTTCGGTTTTCATGCGGCTGACATCCGACAAAATAAAAATAGGACGGAAACCGGTCCCGTCCTATTTGGGTTCGCTCGCGTCCTGGAAAGATGAGATTCAGTCGTCGCCATCCTCGCCGCCGCCATCCTCGCCACTTTCAGTCTCGCCACTTTCAGCCTCGCCACTTTCAGCCTGCACCGCGCGGTGGCTCAGTTTTACGCGATCCTGTTCATCGACCGCGATCACCTTGACTTCGATTTCGTCGCCAACCTGACATACATCGGACACGCTATTGACGTATTCGTTCGACAATTCGCTGATATGGCAAAGCCCGTCTCGGCCCGGCAGAATCTCGATGAACGCGCCGAAGTCCTTGACGCTGCTGACGCGGCCTTTGTAGATTTTTCCAACCTGAACCGAGGCCGTCAGCATCTCGACTTGCTGCAGTGCTGCGTTGGCCGCCTCGCCGTCGTTGGCGGCGATCGTCACGACGCCGTCGTCATCGACTTCGATGACGGTGCCGGTGCTCTCCTGCAGCGAGCGGATATTCTTGCCGCCCGGTCCGATCAACATGCCGATCTTTTCCGGATGGATCGAAGTGCGAAGCAGCCGCGGTGCGGAGGGGGCCGTTTCTTCGCGGGGCCGCGGAATCGTGGTAAGCATGTTTCGAAGAATTTCAATTCGTGCATCACGGGCCTGCGCGAGCGTCGCCCGGACGATTTCCTCACTAATGCCTTCGATCTTAAGGTCGAGCTGGATTCCTGTGATGCCGTTTTGCGTGCCGGCGATTTTGAAATCCATATCGCCAAAATGATCTTCGTCGCCGATAATGTCCGTGAGCAGCGTGTAGTCATCTCCCTCGAGTACCAAACCAATTGAAATGCCGGCGACCGGGTTGGTGATCGGAACACCCGAAGCCATCAGGCCGAGCGTTGCACCGCAGACAGAGGCCATCGAACTGGAGCCGTTGGACTCTAGAATATCGGAGACGACGCGGATGGTGTAAGGGAAATCTTCGGGGTCGGGCAGGACGGGTTTTACGCTGCGCTCTGCCAGCGCACCGTGGCCAATTTCGCGACGGCCGGGCCCGCGGTTGGGACGCGCTTCGCCGACCGAGAATGATGGGAAATTGTAGTCGAGCATAAACTTTTTCGAATACTCCTCCATCAATCCGTCGACGCGCTGTTCGTCCCGCTGGGTTCCCAGCGCGATCGTAATCAGGGCTTGCGTTTCCCCCCGCTGGAAGATTGCGGACCCGTGCACGCACGGCAGCACATCGACTTCGCAAATGATCTCGCGAAGCGATTTCGCGTCCCGTCCGTCGGCGCGGTTGCCGGAGAGGATCAGGTCGCGAACGACGATACTTTCCAGGTCGTGCCAGGCTTCCGAAAACGATCCGGGTGATACGCTGTCCTCCGCTTGAGGGTCGGGAATCACCGCCGCCTTGGCGGTCTCCTTCAGTTCCGACACGGCATCGGCCCGCGCCATTTTCCCTTCCGTTTGCTTTGCCGATTTAAAGGCGTCGTAGTAATCGCCGCGGAGGTTCTCTAGCAACCCGGTTTCCTCCGGCGGAACGAACTCGGCCTTCTCTACTCCAAATTTTTCGCAAAGACTCACCTGCAGTTCACAGAGCCCCTTGATGACTTTGTGGGATTCGTTAATCGCCTCAGCCATCAGGTCTTCCGGCATTTCGCGGGCGAAACCTTCGATCATGGCCACCGCTTCGGCCGTGCCGGAAACGATCATATCCAAATCGCTCTCTTCCAGTTCGTCCTGGGTGGGGAACGGCACAAATTTTCCATCGACGCAGCCCATGCGGACCGCTGCCAGCGGACCCAAAAACGGCATGGGCGATAGACACAGCGCGGCCGATGCTCCGTTCATGGCTAACACGTCACCGTCGTTTTGCTTGTCGCTGGCGATAACAATCGCCTGAACTTGGACTTCGTCACGAAACCCTTTGGTGAAAAACGGACGGATGGGTCGGTCAATCAGTCTCGAGGTGAGCGTTTCCTTTTGTGTGGGCCGCCCTTCACGCTTAATGAAGCCGCCCGGGAACTTGCCGGCTGCGGCAATTCGTTCGCGGTAATCGCAAGTGAGTGGAAAGAAGTCGATTCCTTCCCGTGGCTTGCCGGTCGTCGTCGCGCAGAGCACGACGGTTTCGCCAAGCTGTATCGTGCAACTGCCGGCCGCCTGTTTGGCGATCTTGCCGGTCTCAATTGCTAGCACTTTGTCGCCGATTTTTGTTTCAACTCTTGTAGCTTCCAATTTCTTTTCCTACCTACAAATATCTTTCAATTAAACGTTGGATCACCGAGCCAACCGTTGGCCGGTGCATCGCGGCATCAAGATTCGACGGAGAGGTGGGTGCCTTTAATAAGGCGACGCAGGTTTTAAACCGCCGTCACAAGAGAGTGGACCAACGAGCCCAGATCAACAAAGGTACGAATGGCTCAATTAGCGCCGGTTGGCGGAGCGGCCCCGCCTAGTCTGTCCGAACGACCTCGGATCACTTACGAATATTCAAGCGGCCAATGATGTCCAAATAACGCTGCGGGTCGATACGCTTGAGATAATCCAACAAGCGACGACGGCGACTGACCAAGCCGAGCAAACCACGCCTTGTTGCGTAGTCCTTTTTATTGCTTCGCATGTGCTCAGTCAGAGAATTAATGCGATTCGTGAGCACGGAAACCTGAACCTCGGGCGAACCGGTGTCATTTTCCGCGTGACGGAATTCCGCAATTAATTCCTGTTTCCGCTCTTTCGTAATGGACATTGTCTTCCGCAGTTTCTCCCGACGGGCCACGACCTCAGCCTGGGGCCGGTCGCAGCCTCCGCTCCTTTGACGACAAACTTCTCCTAACAACGACTCCGTTTGCAACAACAATTCCAACAATAAACAGTTTCAATACAACAACTTAAGACCCACGAGTCTACCAGCCCGCAGGCTGTCTGCAACCCCAGTTGGGGCTTTGGTTGTCTGGATTCACCGGGAATTGTCCCGTTTTGTTCTGGGATTTAAAGCTCGTGGCGATTTCCGCTGTCCAATGTGTCGATCCCACGACAGCTGACCGGCAGAAATCACGACGGTTATCATTCCCGTTTTCGCGGTATGCAGCAGCGTCTGCTGGCCGCCGCCGTAGGCCTTCTGCACGTTATTCGGGATCGCCGCGGTGATGCCGCTGCTGACAATCGTTAACTCGGGCCGGCACCACGCAGCAAACCGCTCGGGTTGGCTGTGGCGGCTGCCGTGGTGCGGCGCGAGCAACACGTCGCAGTCTAGTGACGGCTGTTGCACGACTTTATCTATTCCATCGAGTTCGAGGTCGCCGGGCAGCAAGATACGCCGGCCTTGGTATTCGATAGCCAGCACGATGCTATTCGCGTTGTCGGAGCGTGTTGCTTCGCTAACATTCGCGTCCAACGCCTCGGGATGGAGGACGTCAATGTGAACCGCTCCGGTTCGTAGGCGATCTCTGTAACGGATCGTGCTGATCGGAATACCGTTTTTCTCAACGGATTGAAATAGCTTTTGCACCGTTTCCGTGTGATCGCCGCGCATGACGTCGGACACGTAAAGAATGCCGACTGAGAAGTGCTGTATCAATTCGGGGGTTGCGTTGAAGTGATCGGCGTCGGCGTGAGAAATGATGATCGCGTCGAGATGGGAGATACCCCTCGACCAGAGCACGGACGAAATCGATCGTGTGGCTGCCTCGGGCGATCCCATTTTGCCCGCGTCGTACAAGACGGTTTTGCCGTCAGGCAATTCCAGTAATACCGAGCAGCCATGGCCGACCGAGACAAAAGTGCATCGAAGCACGTCGTCACGGTCCTGAAACAAGGGCACGGCGAGGCCGACGATGGTCCAAAGCGATACGATGACGAGCGACCAATTTCTCGGCGGGCGATATCGAGGAAGTAAAGCCCACGCCGCGATGCCCGAATAACAAATTATCAGCCACCAAGTTGCTGGACCGGCGACCCAGAAGTGACTGCCGGGAACGTTGCGGGCGAAGACGACAACGGACTCCATGACCGATAAGCTCGAATCGCAGATCCATCCGCAAACGGTCGCAAATGGCGGAAATGCCCAGCCGAAAACCAGGACCCCCAAGCCAAAAAATAATGCGACGGCGACCGGGACATAGAGTATGGGTGTCAGCACAACCCCGGCGGGTGAGACTAAATGAAAGTGGTGCATCACGAGCGGTAAGGCGACGAGCCAAACCGCGGCGCCCGTAGCAGTCAACCGCCAGAACCAACGCGCTGCCGAAATGAGAATGCGAATTGGCAGAGGCCGCGTGGAGGCAATCAGCCACTGAAGGGCGTCTTGGTGTTGCCATCTTCGCCACGTTGGGCCGAAGCAAATTAGTGTTGCAACCGCCAGAAACGAAAGTTGCGCGCCGACGCGAAACAGGTATGCCGGGTTGAGAACGAGC
>JAYZEI010000108.1:0-2142 GCA_036337375.1 Planctomycetota bacterium
TTTCTGCTGTATTACAGGAGATGACATGAGGCCGGCGGCGATTCAATCTGCGACGTTCGCTGCAGCGGTTTGTTCGATGATCGCCTCGACCATGGCTGCGGCAGACGAGCGAATCGCTTTTTTCGAAAAGCGCGTTCGCCCGACTCTAACCGCACATTGTTACGAGTGTCACGGTGCCAGCGAGACCATGGGTGGACTTCGACTGGACTCGCGGGCCGGGTGGCAGCTTGGCGGCGAACGTGGTCCGGCGATCGTCCCGGGAAAACCGGACGAAAGTTTGCTGATTCGGGCGATTCGGTACGCTGACAAAAAACTGCGAATGCCACCTCCCGATGCTGGTGGACGCCTTACCGATCGCCAAATCGCGGACCTGGAATCCTGGATCCGAGCCGGCGCCGTCGATCCTCGCGCGGGACGGCCGGCTGCCGCGCACGATTTCGATGCCGCCGGAGAGCACTGGGCATTTCAGCCGATTCCTAACGCGGAAGTCCCCGAAAGCCAGCATCCGATCGACTTCTTTGTCAATCGGAATTTACAGAAGCGTGGTTTCGAGCCAACGCCCCGTGCGAGCCGACACACACTAGTGCGCCGAGCTGTTTTTGACCTGCACGGTCTTCCGCCCACGGCAGATCAATACAACATGTCCGATTTTGGCCGGCTGGTCCAGTCGCTTCTCGATTCGCCGCGGTACGGCGAGCGTTGGGGACGGCATTGGCTCGATGTCGCGCGTTACGCCGACACCAAAGATGGAGTGCTGATGTACGGCAACGACCGAATGCGGCCGTTCGCTTACACCTATCGAGATTACGTGATTCGCGCCTTCAACCAGGACAAACCGTTCGACCGTTTCGTCCATGAACAACTGGCGGCAGATCAACTCGGCCTGGCCCCGGACGCTCCGGAACTGGCCGCTCTTGGTTTGTTAACGCTGGGGAGGATGTTCGACAACAATCGGCATGATGTGATTGACGATCAGATCGACGTAGTTACCCGCGGCTTTGTGGGGCTCACGGTTAGCTGCGCGCGTTGCCACGACCATAAGTTTGATCCGATTCCGACAGCCGACTACTACTCGTTGTATGGCGTGTTTGCCAGTTGTGAGCAGCCATTGCAGCGCCCGCGCATTGAAAGGCCGACCGACAAGGGCCAGGAGTTCGAGAAAGCCCTTGCCGAAAAGATCGAAGCCGCCCGCAAGTATCACGACGAACAGTATCGTTTGATATGGGACACGGCCCGCAAACGTACTCCCGATTACCTGGTCCGCGTTGCAACGACGGAACCGGACATCAACGAAACGGCCATTTTCTTTTTGTCGCTGGAACCGCATCAATTGCGCCCGCAAATCGTCTACCGGTGGCGGCAAGTTATCCAGCGTCGCAGCAACCGCAACGACCCGGTGTTTGGGCCTTGGTTCGATCTGGTAAGCGATCCAAAAGCGCGGGCCAAGGCACTCGCCGATTCATGGCGGCAGAGAAATGTCGATCTCCGGGTGATCGACGCACTGGTAAATGCAGATCCAACGACACCGGAAACCATTGCGCGGGCATACGGCGAGCTGATGGTGAGGTTGTTTGAGAGCGGGGATCGGTCACAACCTACAAAACGGGACGAGGTGCGAGATTTGCTGGTTGGCGGGTCGAGTCCGATCTGGTTTCTCAAGAGCCAGACGTGGCATCACATGTCTCGAGGTGAAAAAGACACATACCGCGGCCTGGTGAGACAGTGTGACCTGGTGGCGGTCGGCCAGCCGCATGCCGCGGCCCGGGCCATGGCGATCTTCGATGCCGACACGCTTTACGACCCGGTCGTCTTCCAGCGTGGCGATCCGGCGCAGCCCGGCCAACCGGTAGCGCGGCAATTTCTCCGCGTGCTTTCGCGGGGCCCCCGCCAGGCATTTCCCAATGGCAGTGGTCGACTCGATTTGGCCAAGGCGATTACGGACGGGCGAAACCCGCTAACGGCTCGAGTTTTGGTCAACAGGATTTGGATGCACCATTTTGGCGAACCGCTCGTGGAGAATCCCAGCGACTTTGGCATCCGGACGCTGCGGCCCGAGTATGCCGAATTGCTGGATTATCTGGCCAGCCAGTTGATTCGAGGCGGCTGGCGGCTGAAGCCTTTGCATCGGCTGATCATGACCTC
>JAYZEI010000109.1:0-20335 GCA_036337375.1 Planctomycetota bacterium
GAAGTGCGGCTGCCCGCCAGGCCGGCGGGCCCGCTGGCTCGCCTCTGCAGCCTGTTGAGCGAAAATGTCGGCTTCTTTAGTTGTAAAGTGAAGTGGTGAGCCGATATAATGCATGTCCGCCCACACCGACCAGTAGGAGTAAGCCGTGACCGGGTTGCGTTGTCTCGTGTTTGGTTTCGTTGTCATCCTGCCCGCGGTTCCGGTATCCGCACAGCAGGTCACGACCCGCACGCCCTTTACAACCCAGCGCAACAGCTTCTTCGAGCAGATGGGGATGAATTTCGGCTTTGGGTTGCGAGGCGGAAACCTTCCCGCGGACGACCGGGGCCGCAGCAGCGCCGTGGGATTTGGCGCTGGTGGCCTGCTCAACCCGGGGGGTAACATCCGCTTCAACCAGGCGGGCTTCGCCGGCGCTCAGCCGCAGTTCGGCAATTTCCAACCCGGCAGCCAGTCGACCGGCGGCTTTCGCCTCAACGGCGGCAATGCAAGTTTTGATTTCGGTTTTTCAATGGGCCAGGGGAGTTCCCAAACCAGAACCTCGCAGACCCCCTTTGTTACGACGATGAACGGCCAGCCCGGCATGTTCGCCGATCAAGTACAACGGCCTTTCATCCTCGGCATCACACCGGTCGTAAACCATCAATGGGCGCCGCCCGGCAGTCGCCGCAGTTTCGGCTTTGCCCCACCGCGTCTCAATTCCCAGCCGGGAAACAATCCGGTCCTCCAGCGGTATCGACGGGTGCAGGCTGGCGAAGTCCGGGCTCGCACCGCGGCAACACAAACAGCCGGCGGCGGCGGACGTCCCGCAGGCGATCGGCGGCGGTCTGCGGCGGAAACGAGCAGCGCGGAATGGCCGGCGGTGAGCGTCGCGGAAATCCATAGCCGACAAGCGGCAGCCGATCTGGCCCGCAACGAACAAGCGGTTGACCTTTTCCAGCGCGGCTTAAAAGCCGAGCGCGAAGGAAAGCTCGGGCCCGCCAAGGTGTTTTTCAAAATGGCCGCCGAGGACGCGGTCGGCCAGCTAAAAACACAGGCGCAAGCCAGCTATGAACGGCTAACCCGCCCCGCCCCGCGGCGGTCGACCTCAGATCGTTGAGACACAAAGTTCGGTTCGTACGGCCCCATGGCGGCACAATCGGCTTACGACGGCGTCCGCTCGTGGCCGATGACAGGAACATCCGGTCACCGATTCCCTCTTCGGAGAAAGTGCTGGCGGTTGCGAGATACTAAAATGAGACTTCCCGGGACTCCGCCGCTGCGCGGCCTGCCTTACGTCATCTCGACCGGCATGCTATCCGTCATGCTGGCGACGGTCGGTTGCCGTGACGCCGGCAGCGGGCCGGATGCCGCCGCGAATTCTGAGGCGGGTGCGGCTGCCGGCGGAGAGAACAAAACAACCGCCGGAGGACCTGAAAACAACCAGACCGCCGCCGCAACAGACTCAACAGAAAACGATCAGCCGCCGCAGACCGACGACAAACCATCCGCGGCACTTTGGCCTCCGGGAACGCTCAGCCTCACCTTCAAAGACGTTGAATTTGATATTAAGAAGGGAGGCGATTTTGAAGATGCTATGCTGACCGACAAGATCCGGGCGCTGCACGGCAGGCGGATCAAGATCGGCGGATTTATGCTCTCCAGTTTCAAGGAAGATGGTTTGAGCGAGTTTGTCATTCTCCAAAATTCGGAGTGTCCCTTTGGCGGTCCCGAAGCGCTGGTCTATCACAACATGATGGTCAACTTGCAGGATGGTGAAACCACGTCGTTCACACTGGACCCGGTCACCATCGAAGGCACGCTATCGCTACGGCCTTTCCCACCCGACCGCAGCGAAAAAGAGTTGTCGATCTACAACATCACCAACGCGACCCTGATTAAATAGGCCGCCCTGTTTGTCGGCCCGCCGAACGCGGCTCAATACTCGCGGGGGTTCACCCTCCCCTGCACGCGGAGCGGCAGTCCTTGCAGCCGCAGAAAACCCTCCGCGTCGGTCTGGTTGTACGATCCGCCGCCTTCCATGCTGGCGACTTCCTCGTCGTACAAACTGTTCGGGCTGGTGCGGCCTTCGATGAGGATGTTGCCCTTGTAAAGACTGAGGCTCACTTCGCCATTAACCGGCTGTTGTGCCTCGCGGATGAAGGCCATCAGGGCGTCCATCTTCGACGCGTACCAGAATCCGTAGTACACCATTTCAGCGATTTCCGGCGACAGTCGATCGCGCAAATGCACCAGGTCGCGATCCAGCGTGAGCTGCTCGACGGCGCGGTGCGCGTCGTAGAGAACCGTCATGCCGGGGGCTTCGTAAACACCGCGGCTCTTCATACCCACAAACCGGTTTTCCACGACATCGATGCGTCCGACCCCGTTGCGGCCGGCGATTGTGTTCAGCTGTTTCACCATTTCCAGCGGGCTGCACGGCTGGCCGTTGAGCGCCACGGGAACACCCGCTGCAAAGGCGATCTTGAGGGACTCGCGGGCATCGGGCGCCGCCTCGGGCGAGACGGTCATCCCAAAGTCCACCAGATCAACGCCGTTGGACGCCGGATCCTCAAGCTTGCCGGCTTCGTAACTGATGTGCAAACAGTTTTCGTCGCTGCTATATGGCTTCTCCACCGACGCTTTGACGGGAATGTTCTTTTTCTCGCAGTAGTCGATCATTTCGCGGCGGCCGGGAAATTGCTGTCGGAACCGCTCCATCCGCCAGGGCGCTATCAGGTCGACGTCCGGTTGCAGCGCTTCGGCCGCCAGTTGAAAACGGCATTGATCGTTTCCCTTGCCTGTTGCCCCGTGGGCGTACGCATCGGCGCCGACTTCCCGCGCAACCTGCAGGCACGCTTTCGAAATCAACGGCCGCGCGATCGACGTACCGAGCAAGTAGACGCCTTCGTACTTGGCCTGCCACTGCAAGACGGGAAACGCAAAATCGCGGCACAATTCTTCCTGCACGTCCAGAGACTTCGCCGAAGCCGCGCCCAACTTCCTCGCCTTTTCCAGGATCGCTTCCTGATCCTCGCACGGCTGTCCGAGATCGACGTACACACAGTGCACGTCGTAACCCTCGTCCATGAGCCAGCCAAGAATTACCGACGTGTCCAAGCCGCCGGAATAAGCCAAAACACAGCTTGCCATTGTTCGCTTAACCTTTGTGTTGCATAAAATGTAGAAACAACAATTGTGATTCGCTCAGCCTAAAGTCGCAAGCCGCCCACCGGTTGCACCGGCATCCGCAGCGGAGGCCCGAAGTACCGGCGAGCCTCGGCATGCTGGCCCCGGCCGACATTTCAAGCTGCGGCAGCACGATAGTTTTATCATTACGGGAGTTTTATCATTGCGGGTTCGCCTTGTGTCCGGGCAATGCCCCCATGAAAATGAACAGCATAATGCCGGTCTCTGCCGACAAAGCCGCCGACAAAACCGTTGCGCCGAGTTCGCTTCCGCCCCCGGAGCGGCCGCCCGTGCTGCAGTTCCGGCTGCGGACCATGCTGTTGGTGGTGGCCTGTTTGAGCGCTGCGATGGCCTCGATCCACTGGCTGGGACTGCTCTGGTCTTCAGCACTGATTTTTGTCGCGGTGCTGGCCGCCGCACATGTGGCCGGCAATTCCATCGGCACGCAATTGCGGGACCGGGGCTCGTTGTACGGGCGGTCACCACCGGAACCGCCGCCCGCTCTACCGCCGCCCGTGCCCGGCGACCTCGCAACACCGCCACTCGGCAAATCCACCCCGCTGAGCCACACCGCAGCACTGACGACACTGATCGGCATCGTTGCCGGAGCGGTCGCTGGCTGGCTGGCGTTCGGCATCGTCGATCGAGGACAACTGGCCGCGGGCGATTGGGCGATCGGCGTTGCCTCGTGTGCGGCACTCGGCGGATTCTGGAGTTTCCTTGGTGCCGGATTTTTCCAGATCGGTTGCTGGCCGGCAGTCCGCTGCGCGCTTCGGTGCAGCGGCACAGACCCCGGCGAACAGACGAAAACCGAATCAACCGCCTAGCCGGGCATCAAAGATATTCTCTCCAGCCGCGCTGCTCCATAATTTTGACCAGTTCTCGGATCGATTCTTCGTCGTGCTTGTTGGCGATCAGCGTGGCGTCGGGGGTCTGCACGACGATGCAATCGGAAACTCCCAGCGTGACCAGCAAATGATCCGCATCGCCGCGGACGATCGAGCCTGAAGTTTTTAAGCCGATGTGTTTGGCATCGATCGTGTTGCCGTCGTCATCCGTGCCCAGCAACCGCGGCAGGGACTGCCAATTTCCCACGTCGTCCCAGTCGAAGGGGGCTTCGATCACAACGACATCCGTAGCGTGCTCCATCACCGCGTAATCGATAGAAATGCTGTTGATGGCCGTGAACTCACGGTCGAATGTCGGCGAAAAATCTGCGGCGCCCCAGGCCTCGACAATCGCCCGCAGGTGCTCGACCATCTCGGGCTGCCGCGCGGAGAGCTCGGCGAGAATTGTCTCGGCCCTCCAGATGAAGATCCCTGAATTCCAGTAGAAATTTCCCGAGTCGATGTACTCGCGGGCGACGTCAGCTTTGGGTTTTTCGCGAAATTGCCGGACGCCGTAGGCGGCGGCTTCGTTGCCGACCGGCTCAATAGCCCCGCCTCGCTCGATGTAGCCAAACGTTTCGGCGGGATACGTCGGCCGGATTCCAAAGGTCACAATCCGGCCAGGCTGCTCGTCGACGAGCCGCGCGGCCTGGGCCAGCGCTTGCCGGAATGCGGTTTCGTCTTGAATGACGTGGTCGGACGGCATGACGACCATCGTGGCCTGCTCATCCCGGCCCGCCAGGTACATCGCGGCCAGCCCAATGCAGGGAGCTGTGTCCCGCTTGCACGGTTCCCCGACAATCGAATCGCGCGGAACGTGGGGAAGCTGCTCGGCAATTTCATCGACCAGCCGCTGATTCGTGATGATCAGCGTGCGATCGGGGGGAACTAGTTCCCCCAGCCGCCCAACGGTCGCCTGAATCATCGTTTGGGTACCGGTCAAATTCAAAAGCTGCTTGGGAAGTGACGCGCGGCTGGCCGGCCAGAAGCGTGTGCCGGCGCCGCCGGCCATGATGACTGCGTGAAGCATGTTCTTTGCGCTTTCCGAGTCGCTTATTCCGCGGCTGAGTGAAAGCCGGCCGCGTCACGCCGTAACGTGACTAGTTCGGCTCGGCCAAGTATGTGCTCTGTAAAACGGCTGTGCTAGAGGGGATTTTCTTCGACAATTCGCCGGCATCCAGCGCGAAGAGGGGGCTAATCTCAACGCGGGTTTCGTCGTCCACACTCGCGCCGGCCGCGCGGAGCCAGCCGCGATGCAAATCCATCATCTGCATTTGGACCGACTCGGGCGAATCGGTCGCCGAGCCTTTCGCATTTTTCAACGGTGCAAAGGCGGACTTTGCGTCGGCTTCAACGGCCAGTGATCGCTCGGCGGCCGGCAGCAGGTCGAAAATAAAACGCTCGAACTTGATCGCGTTGGCTTTGTCGGGATGCACCTTCGCACCGGCTTCGTCGACGTGCGTCACTTTTTTCAACGCGCGGTGAAATGGCAGCGCCACCGCCCCTGCGCTGGTGTCGCTCAGAAAGCCGACATCGAACACGTGAACCGCAATGTTGCCGGCCCACAACTTGAGCGATCCGTCCGCATTGCGCTGCAGCGCCGCTTCGTCGGACAAGTCGCTGTACTCAATCACCCGCAGCGACCCATCAATCGAAACAATATTGCCGACCCTTTCCAGCGGACTGTTTTTCGCGACGGCCTGCAGCGTGTACTGGCTACGGGCGAGCAGGTGATAGCCAATCAACTCGGCATCACAAACGGTCGCTAGCGGATTATCGACCTGAAAATAAAACAGGTGCCGGATGCCGCGGTGCTGCATGTCGTCCAACGCACCGCTGCCGGCCAGTGCGGCGAGCATGCCACCGTGGCCGTCGGGGCTCTGGAACAGCCGCTGCCGATCTGTCATCAGCAGCCGGCCCGACTCGGCATCGACCGCCGGCATGGTCCCTTGGCAAAATATCAACAAATCTTCGGCTGCCAGACCGAATCGATCATGCCTGGCGAAAAATTCGCGCGTCTCGGCATCCGTCGCCGGACTGGTCATCAGATACAGCGGGATGCGGACGCCGTATTTGCGGCCGATGGCCAGCAGTTTTTCAACGTGTATTTGAAACAGGCTCGCGGCCGAAACCGGCCCGATCGCAAACATGCCCTTCGGATGGTCGAACCCCAGGCGTGTTCCTTGTCCGCCGGCCACCATGGCCGCGCCAACCGTGCCGGCGGCCAGCGCGGAGTGTCCCGCTTGGATCGCTTCGGTCGCAGCGAACAGGTTCTCGGCTGCATCGCGTCGAATTGCCCTCGGCGGTTCGGCGCGGGCTGCCAGCTTGCCGATCGACTCGGCGTCGCCCGATTCGCGAAACAGATCCGCTACCGATTGAAAATCAATGGCCGCAATCTGTTCGGCCAACTCGGCCTGCTCCTGATCGTTGAGAACATCCCAAAATCGCAGCAGGTGCTGCTGATCAAAAGCAGATAGTTTGGCGAGCAATTCTTGCTTCATAGCTTGCCGTCTTCAATTGCCCCAATAGACGAACCGATACGCAAGGTAACAGAGCAATGGAAAAATGACGAAGATCGTAAGGTAGGTGAAAAAGGTAGTCCACTTGTGCCGGGGCCATCGCGCCATAACGTTACTCGCCCCGTTCCAGCGCACTGAACTCCAACACCGCCTGGACGTCGGTTTTCGGAGCCGACGCCAGCCGCACTTCGAGCCGCGCGCCATACGGCAACAGTTGGGTTACTTTTACCTGCGCGTCGGGGCCGTCAGTTTGCTCGACGTGTAATTCCGGCGTCGAATAAAAGGGCGGGCAAAAAGACAGATGCAATGTGTCGGTGCGCTGCGCGGCGACAAAACTCGCGCGAATCATGCCGTGACAGTACTCGCCGGTATCTTTGTCCGCCCCGCGGTGAAACTGCTGTGATAGGTTAGCGGCGAGTCCCTGTGGAGTTGCCGTCACATCAGCCGCATCACGGCGGTCCGCAGATTTTTCCTCAACTTGTTGCTGTACGTCGGGTGACCGTGCGGGTTGTGGCGGCCCGCCAATGCGAAACCGGGACCTGACAAACAAACAGAACGCACCTTCCGTCGCCACGACGATCAACCACAAGCCGCACAAACCAATGTTTGAGGATCCGGGCAGGCAAATTGAAATGCAAATCACCACCACGGCCAGCGGCGGCGCGAGAACGACGAGCCCGCGTTGAGCGAGGTTTGCTCCGGAACGCAGCCGCGTCGCAGCCGCGCCGAATCGAAGCAGCGTGGATGTCACCGCCAGGGCTAAGCCGACCAGCAAAAATCCGGCTGCGGACAACGGTTCGTGAAGACCGCCCGCAATCCGCCGGATGGCCAGCCCGAATCCGACCGACAGCAACAGGACGGCGCCGACGGCCTGCAGCGTGCCGACGATCTCGGCGCGGAGGGCAGAAAACGGATCGCGCGATTCGGAAGCTGTCGCATCCATGCTATTGAGTGGCTACCCGGCCGCCAGCGATTCGCTGGCTACTGACCGCGAACTGCCGGCCACTGACCGCTCCTGTAATTAGGGACTCGCCCCCGCGCCCGCGGCGGCAGCTTCGGCAAGTTCTGTGGCGCGGCTGGTCGATTCCCATGTAAACTCGGGTTCGTCGCGTCCAAAGTGCCCGCCCGCAGCAGTCAGACGATAAATCGGCTGCCGCAGATTCAAGTAGTTGATGATCCCGCCGGGCGTTAGCTCAAACAAATCACGGACTACTTCACAAATTTTTGCATCGTCAACCCGGCCGGTTCCCGCCGTATCAACGTGGACGCTGACCGGTTCAGCGACACCAATCGCGTAAGCCAGTTGCAACTCGCAACGTTCCGCTAAGTTGGCGGCGACAATGTTCTTGGCCACATGCCTCGCCATGTAAGCCGCACTGCGATCGACTTTGGTTGGATCTTTGCCGCTGAACGCGCCGCCGCCGTGGCGACCCCAACCGCCGTAAGTGTCGACAATGATCTTGCGCCCCGTCAAACCGCAGTCCCCGTGCGGTCCGCCGCGAACGAACCGCCCCGTGGGATTAATGTGGAAAGTAATTCCGTCGCAATCCAGTTCCATCGGCAGCACCGGTTTGATGATCTGCTCGATGACAAATTCTTTTATTTGTTCGTTGGTCGCCTCCGGCGCATGCTGCGTGGAAACGACGACCGTGTCGATCCGCACGGGGCGGTTACCCTCGTATTCTACGGTAACCTGACTCTTGCTGTCCGGTCGCAGCCAACTGACGTCGCCCTGCTGGCGGGCTTTGGTCAAGCGATTCAAAATTCGATGCGACAACGCAATCGGCAACGGCATCAGTTCCTCCGTGTCGCTGCACGCGTAGCCGAACATCAATCCCTGATCGCCCGCGCCGATTTCCTTGCCGGTCGATTGATTTTCATCAACGCCCATCGCGATATCAGGGCTCTGCTTGTCGATGGAAACCGACACCGCACAGGTATCCGCATTGATGCCCATCGCGTCATCGGTGTAACCCACATCACGGATCACACCGCGAATAACATCTTGATAATCGACGACCGCCTTGCTGGTGATTTCGCCGGCGACCATGGCCAGACCGGTCGTAACGAGCGATTCGCACGCAACGCGGCTGTTGGGATCCTCCCGCAACATGGCGTCGAGAATTCCGTCCGAAATTTGGTCGGCTAATTTGTCGGGATGCCCGCCGCTGACCGCCTCGCTGGTAAACAAATATTTGCTTGACACGTTATTTGATCTCCAAATTTGATTGCCGCTGCGAGCCCGCCTCAGACTGAGCTCAGCGAAGGGTCTCAGCCGGAATGTTTGCTGATATTTTCCGCCGCGATCGGAGCGACGACCGCCCCCTTCCGCGCCTCAAATCCCACTTGAATCTTAGGCTAAACATGCCAGCGGAGAGCGGGAATTATAGCAACATAACAACGCGACTTACAACGGCGACGCAGTCTGCCGCCGCCAACTGCGAAATCGGGCAGCCCGCCGCGCTCTCGACAATGGATTCACCGCGCTTTATGCTCACGAATTCGTCCGCCCGCCGCGGACGAGCTTGTCGATTTCATTCATTGCCGTCACGCCGATGCACCAAGTACCGGACGAAGCAGGCCGTTTTGGAGAATTCGGGGGCCGTTACGTCCCCGAAACGCTGACCGGCGCGCTGGATCAACTCGCCGACGAGTACGAACAGGCACAAGCGGACTCGAGTTTTCGAGCAGAATTGGACGACCTGCTGCGGAACTACGTGGGTCGCCCTTCGCCGCTGTATTTCGCCCGGCGATTGACCGAAAAGTGTGGCGGCGCAAAGATCTTTCTCAAGCGGGAAGATCTCAATCACACGGGCGCTCACAAAATAAACAACACGCTGGGCCAGGCATTACTGACAATACGAATGGGCAAGTCGCGGGTGATCGCCGAAACCGGCGCGGGGCAGCATGGCGTGGCAACGGCGACGGCCTGCGCAAGGTTTGGTTTGCCGTGTGTCGTCTACATGGGCGCAGAAGATATCCGTCGCCAGGCCCCTAATGTCTTCAGCATGAAGCTGCTGGGCGCCGAAGTGCGGTCGGTCGAGAGCGGCTCGCGCACCTTGCGTGACGCGATCAACGAAGCGCTGCGGGACTGGATGTCATCGGTTGACTCGACACACTATATTTTGGGATCGGTTGTCGGTCCGCACCCGTTTCCCATGATCGTCCGCGATTTCCAATCGGTGATCGGTCGGGAGACCATCGAACAGTGCGAAACGCAAATTGGACGCCTGCCCGACGCCGTGATCGCCTGCGTCGGTGGCGGAAGTAACGCGGCCGGCATGTTTTATCCGTTTGTCGAACGCGAGGGTGTGCAACTGATCGGCGTTGAAGCGGGCGGGCGATCGGCCGCACCGGGCGACCATGCCGCGCCGCTTTCGTATGGACAGCCCGGCGTGCTGCACGGCAGTTTTAGCTACGTCATGCAGGACAGCGATGGGCAAACGTGCGATGTGCATTCGATTTCTGCGGGCCTGGATTATCCCGGGGTCGGACCCGAGCACAGTTTTTGGAAAGAGTCGGGCCGCGTTTCGTACACTTCGTGCTCGGACAGCGAAGCTCTGGATGCGTTCGATAAGCTGGCGAAATCGGAAGGCATCCTGGCCGCGATCGAAAGCAGCCACGCCGTCAGCACCGCTATGCAGGTGGCCGCCGAACGCAGCGGCGACGACGTTGTCGTCATTTGCCTGTCCGGCCGCGGAGACAAGGACAGTGCCGAAGTCGCCCGCCTCCGCGGCTAGCCGGGCCGGCCCCCGAAAACATGCGGACTTATAACCGCCAACATCGAATTTGACCGGAACTAAAATTGATCATCATAAAACGTAATAGCGATCGGCCCGGGGACACCGCGGCCGCGGCCCAGTTGCCGCGACCGGAGAGGTTTCGGCCGGCTGACTGATGAACGTGGTTGGTGCACGACAAAATGTCTATTGATCAACTTTTTCGAGATTTGAAAGCCGCCGGAAAAAAGGCCTTCATGCCGTTCGTCACGGCGGGCGATCCCGATTTAGAGTTTACCGGTGCCGTCCTCTCGGAAATCGCCTCGCGGGGCAGCCACCTGATCGAGCTGGGAATTCCGTACAGCGATCCAATCGCGGACGGTCCCGTGATTCAGGCATCGTATACCCGCGCATTGGACCACGGCATCGCGCTGCCGGAAATCTTCTCGATGATCCGGCAGACAACACCGAACATAACCGCGCCGGTCGTAACGATGGTCAGCTACGCCATTGTGCTCAGACAAGGGCCGGCGCGATACGTCGAGCAGGCAAAGTCCGCCGGCGTCGGCGGCCTGATTGTGCCGGACCTTCCGATCGAAGAAGCGGACGATCTGGCGGAGATCTGCAGGGCGGAGGACATCAGTCTCATTCAACTGGTGACGCCGACCACGCCGCGAGATCGGGCATTAAGGATCGCCGAAGCCTCAACCGGCTTTCTCTATTACGTATCGGTCGTCGGCATCACCGGCGAGCGTCAAGAATTGCCGCCCGACCTGATCGACAATGTTGGTTGGCTGCGCGAGCAGACAGCTTTACCGATTTGCATCGGCTTTGGTATCAACACACCGGATCATGTTTGCCGGCTGGCGCCGGTGGCGGACGGCCTGATTGTGGGCAGCGCCGTCGTTCGCCGCATCGCCAACTGTGCGGATCGACCGCGGGCAGAAGTAATCCGGGACGTCGGCAATTATTGCGAAAGCCTGTTGTCGGCACTGAACGCATCCTAGCCGCTGCCGATGTCAAACATTCTTGACGCTTTTCTGCCGCCCTGCTGTTGAACGATGTTTGCCGAATTCGCCCGCCGCTGCACGCTGTAACGAAAACGTGCGAACCGACATAAAGCCGTTGTGAGCCGGAGGTTTTCGGGGGAGTCGGGATCCGCGAAAGGCAACTTTTCTTGACCTCTAAAAACGGCTCCGTATACAATTACAGACAGAAAAGCGCCGCCAATTTCCTCCTCGTCCATCAACTGCGGCGCCGAGGCCTGGTGCGATGAAAGCAAATCCGCAAGAAGCACAAGAATCAATGCGTCGTTTCTTCGCGGGCGTGACCGAGCACGCCTTTGTGGTGCGTCTCGGGGTCGCGGACCCGCCCATGATCGACTATGTCGCCAATATGCTCGTGCGGTTTGTCCGCTGCGACGCGGTGTATCGCATCCGCGACCTGGCCGGACGGCGACTGGAGGAAATCGCCAGAATGATGATGGAGGCCGAAGAGCGGATCGGCGAGGCCCGCCGCGAAGTTCACCGTCACGTCGGCGATTTCACATTATTCTGGAGCGGCCTGTACCCCGAAGCGCTGGAGCAGCTTCAGGCCAGTCCGAAGACCGACAGCTTCGTGGACTATTGCGAACAGGGAAAGCGTTCGTATTACATCGCCAGCACGATACCGGCACAGGACGGTTCGCAGAACGCCGTGCTGAGGCGATTGAGCCACGGTTTCGAAATGTGCGTCTACGGTTTGGGCGAAGTCCGCCGCGAATGGGAACGCCGCAACGAAAGCGGCCAATGGCCGCTGATGAATTAAGCGGTCGGTGGTTGGCCGCTCAGCCCACCAACCCTTTCGTCACCATCATGAACACGTCTTCCAGCGTCGGATCTTTTTCGGCAAACGACCGCAGCTCGACACCGCTGGAAACCAACCGCTGCAGGATGGCGGCCATTTGCTCGTCATTCGCGGCAAACTCAACCGTCAATCGCCCGTTTTCGACTCGCACGTCGCGGGTCTCTTCCAGGCTACGAACAACGGACAGCGCTGCTTCGACTCCCCGTACGCATTGAATCTCCACAATGCGATTGCCGCGAATGCGGCGATAAACGTCGTCGATCGGACCATGCATCAACAGTTGTCCGCGCTCGATGATGCCGATCGACGTGCAGCAGTCGGCCAGTTCGGTGAGGATGTGGCTGGAAATCAAAATCGTCTTGCCCATCCGTCTCAATTCTTTGAGCAGCGCTTTGACTTCCAAACGAGCGCGGGGATCAAGGCCGCTGGCCGGCTCGTCGAGAATGAGCACCGGCGGGTCGTGAACCAACGTTTTGGCCAGGCACAGACGCTGCTTCATACCGCGGGACAGGCTGTTGACAAAATCATCCCGCTTGTACGTCAGGTCGAGCAATTCCAGCACGTCGGCGATCACCTGCTTGCGCTTGGATTTTCCGATCTGATAGGCCACCGCAAAAAAATCCAGAAACTCCCAGACCCGCATGCCGTCGTAGACGCCAAAATTGTCGGGCATGTAACCGATGCTGCGTCGCACCGAGAGCGGATCTTTGGTAACGCTGTGGCCGTTGACGATGCCTTCGCCGTGGGTCGCTTTCAACAACGTCGTCAGGAAGCGGATGCTGGTGCTCTTGCCCGCGCCGTTGGGGCCGATAAAGCCGAACATCTCACCTGCCTCGATCTTGAGGTTCAGCTTGTCGACGGCCAGAAAATCGCCGTATCTCTTCGTGAAATTGATAAGTTCAATCATCGGCTTGCCCGCCCACACCATCCTCGCTGACCGTCTTTTTCTCCCGTCTGAAATCCCATCGAATGTTCTCGTCGGGTTGCGGCTCGGCCAGCGGGCCGAACCGCAAGTTGGCGACCACCAGCATGGCGGATCGCCGTTGCGTCGCCTCGGGAATAATTTTCATGCCGGGCATTTCATCGGGGTAACTGACGGCAATCAACCGAATGTCGCCTTCAGACAACGCCGTCGCCCCTTGCCGACTGCCCATCGCCAAATGCATTAAGCTGGTCATATCAAGCCGACCGGCCGTTGCGTTTTCGCCGCCGCGGCGGTTCATCAGTTCCTCGTAGTTTGTCTCTTTAAACACGCCCCCGGCCGAACTCTTGGACGAGATGTCGCCCAACCAGGCAAATTCGTCGCCGGCCCGGTTCCCGCCGCGGCGAAATAGAAATGCCTGCTGTAACGGAAAGTCGGTTCCGTTGGTGACGTGAATTCGAATATCGTCCGAACTGTCGGTCATTTGAATCGCGCCGCCCATTTCCACCATCTGCTCGCTGTGGATCAGTCCCGTTGTATTTGAACCGACTTGGTAGCCGTCCATCGACACCTCGTTCGTTCGATGGTAACTGACCGGCGAAGGCGACGTCCCCAACTCCTGCACGTAATCGTCACGTAACGCGAACGGTTGAACCTGCGCATCGGCGTCCTCGAATTCTACGGTGTACGGCGTCGAAAGCGACGTGTAAACGGCCGAATATCGAGTGACGTGCGCGCGCGAATGACCGTTTTGCAGTTCGACGACCGCCAGTTCGGTCGCCGAGCGGGCAAAGCCGATATCTAGTTCGGCCAGCTTGATGACCAATCCCGCACACGCGATCGAAATTACCGGCGCGGCGACCCAAGCCCACTCGATACGGCCAATGACCCTAAAAACGACCCAATTAAGCGGAACGAGCACGATCAAATAGACGGCCAGCACGGAGATCACGAACGTCGGTTGGGGTATTTCAATTCCGGCCGCCGCGCGAATCGTGTCCCGCGCCGCATTCGATACCGCATTAAAGTCGCTCCAACCACCGAGTGCGGAACCGGGCGGGCGGACCGCAGTGTCGGTTTCGATCGCCTCTTCGTCGTTCGAAATTTCGGTTTCCGCAACGGGCCTTGCCTCGTAATTGTACCCCGTATCGCGGCTGAAATAACGAACCGATGTCACCAGTCGCGGATCGAGCCGCTGCCCGCCGGCGTGCACCCAGTCGACGCGAACTCCATCGCCGGACTCGTCGCCGAATCCACGGGTGCCTTGGAAGCGGCGACCGGGCCGCCGCAATAGACAGGCGTTGAAAAAATTGTCAAAGCCCGGCCAATTATGCAAGTCGCGCTCGCGGAGGCGAAACGCCGTGACCGCGATGCGGCCCCGGCCAACTCGGCCCTCGACGACGAGCGGACGATCGTCCGGCGTGGCCGCCAGTACATCGACGCCTTCGTCGTGTTTGGGTTTCAGTTCGACGGCCGACCACGGCTGATTGGCCTTCACTTCCAGCGGCCGGTTGCGGAACTTCGGATACCTCGTTGTCCACTTTTTGTTGATCCGGTCAAAGTCCGCGGTGTTGAGCGTTGCGGCTTTTCCCGCCGCGGCGGGCAGATACGGCTCCAAAAAACTGCCTCGCAACGTGTCGAGCGACTCGGGACCGCTCAGGATCACTTGCCCGCCCCAATGCAGCCAATCGACCAGCGCCTGCTGCTGATCGCTCGTAAAGCGTCCCGGTTCCAAATCATCCCAAAGAATGTAAGCGATGCTGGTCCACGTCAGCCCGCTGCTGGAAAGCGGCACCCGCTGTTTTGTTTTTGGGTTAATCTTTGGCAGCACGATGTGGTAATAGATCGTTTCCTCGATCGTGTCGTCGCTGGGCGGCTTGATCGAGTCCAGCACCTTTAAAAATGTGTACCGCTGGGGATCCCGCGCGAGTACGACCATGAAATACTCGTGATCCTGCAGATGTTCAAACTGTTCGTCGAGATTCGACTGGCTGCCGCCGCCTCGGTCCGTTAAGTCGAACTTGAACTTCGACTTGCCCGCCTCGGGAACCGGCGCGAACAAGTTCATCTCGACATCCTTGTAACTCTTTTGCTGCTTGGACAGATACAGCGGCCGCGACATTGTCATCCGATAACCCGTGCGGTCCAGCGGAATTCGCGAGCCGTTCGCCCGGACGGGTGTCCAATGCACTTCGCCCTGAAAGTCGTGGTTGTTGGCCCGCATCCCCTTGCTGACCGTCACCCAGTGCCCCGGCTTTATTCTCTGAATCGGCCGGTCGTCGTAGGGGAGAGTTTTCACAGGCCGAAATTCGAAATCGGGCCTTCTCTTTTCTTTCTCGAGTTTTTTGCGGGCCGCTTCCGCCTGACTCCCGGGATCCGCCTGCTGGTTACAACTGCAGCCCGAAACCGCGGCAACGGGCAGCGCGAGCAGAAACATCGAGATCAGTCGGGCCGTTATCCGGCTGGAAGGTACCGCAAAACGGGCGGAAGCCGCCACAGCCGAGCCGCCGTTTGCCGGCGCTGGAGCCCGGCGGCAATCGCGCCGCCCCGGAGATACCGGGCGGCGGCCAGATCGGTTTCGCGGTGGCAATGGTGGTGAACGCATCTCAAATCCCCGCCGTCGAGTTTACGTGGCGAACGATCGTCGGAAAACCGGTCGGCGGCCCCAACAAGACGGGCAGCCCGCCACGGTACCGCATGCCGCCAGTCGCGGTCGCGTGTAAACTGCGGTTGTATGAAATCTTACAACCGACTGCTATATTTTCGCTTTGTAACCAAGATTTGGCGACACCGAGTATACGGAAAACTGTCGGGAGAACCCAATAAGCATGTCCGCCGTCAAACCGCAGATCGACGTTGATTCCGCCGTATTGGAGCGATACTCGGCCGCAGCAATGCAACCGGAATCCGCATTATGCTGTCCGGTCGATTACGACGCGAAATATCTGGATGTGCTGCCCGACGAGCTGATCCAGCGGGACTACGGCTGTGGCGATCCTTCGCGGTACGTCCAGCGGGGAGAAACGGTGCTGGATCTGGGTTGCGGCGGCGGCAAGATCTGTTACATCGCCTCACAGGTCGTTGGCCCGCAGGGCCGCGTGATCGGCGTCGACATGAACGACGAGATGCTGGAATTGGCGGGAAGGTTCCAACAGCCCATCGGCGACGCCATTGGATATCACAACACCGAGTTCCACAAAGGCCGGATCCAGGATCTCGCGCTCGATATGGGGCAATTCGAAAACTACCTTTCCCAAAACCCCGTGGAGTCCAGCAACGATTGGCTGCGGGCGGCGGCGGTTGCCCAGCAGATGCGGGAGACCGACCCCATGATCGCCGACGACTCGATTGACGCCGTGGTGTCCAACTGCGTGTTAAACCTGGTCGCGGATGCGGACCGGCGGCAGTTGTTTGGCGAAATTTTCCGCGTGCTGCGGCGGGGCGGCCGCGCAGCGATCAGCGACATCGTCAGCGACGAACCCGTTCCGGATAGCATGAAAAACGATCCGCGACTGTGGAGCGGCTGCATCAGCGGCGCCTTCGTCGAGCACGAGTTTCTTCAGGCGTTTGAACGAGCCGGATTCTATGGAATCGAAATTGTCGCCCGCCAACCGGAGCCCTGGGCGACCATCGAGGGCATCGAGTTTCGCAGCATGACCATCCAGGCCTTCAAAGGCAAGGAAGGCCCCTGCCTGGATCACAGGCAGGCGGTGATTTACAACGGCCCGTGGCGGAGCGTCACCGACGACGACGGCCACGTGTTACTCCGCGGCGCGCGAACCGCGGTTTGCGAGAAGATATTTCACCTTTACACCCGGCCGCCCTACGCGGGCCAAATCGCCGCCGTGCCGCCGCACAACGCCGTTTCGGCCGATGCGGCAAAACCGTTCGATTGCCATCGCGGCGAGCCGCGCGATCCGCGCGAAACGAAGGGCGATAAATTCGCAATCACGGTTCTTCCGGACGACTCGTGCTGCGATGACGGCGGCTGTTGTTGACGATCGTGCTCCCCCGCCCGCCCGCCGGCGTTCGCCCCGGCCACTTTTCGAGTGTAAAATACTTCGCAAAACGGATATCAACTACCGCAGGAGTTTCGTGCATCGATGCGCCGCTTCGCGGCCCGGTTATCACAGCTGTTTTCCGGAGAGAACCGTGAACAAATCGAACCTGATCTTCCCGCTTGCGGTGATCTTCTTTGTCGCCGTCGCCATCGGCGCCGGCGGATGGCTGACACTCCATCTCCTCGCCAAACAGAAGTACGACGAGGCCAGAGACCGACTCGCCCAACAACTGCCCACGTACGCCGTGGTCCGGCTCGATGCCGAAACCCTGGCTCTGATCGATGATATCCGTGCAACGTGGGTGGAAAAAGACAGCCAAGTTGGGGGTCTGCATTCCGACGCGCTAAAGACCGTCGGGTTGCAGCCGACCGTCAAGGACCTGGTCGATCTGTTCACCCGTCCCATGCCCGAATATTCTTTCCTTTCCCTCGAACGGAACCAGAGGTCCCTGGCCGTCGGTGTGGTTCAGGGAGCACTCCTGCCCGCGACCGTCGACCGGTCGATACACCTTGCGGAAGACGGACGCCTGGCCTTCGTCCGGGTCGGGAAGAATCTGGTCTACATCTTCGCCGATGAACCGACCGGTCTTCACGAAGCCATGTACTACCAAAAACAAGAGCAAGAACAAGAAAACAACGAATCGGAAGCTGCGGGCGACGCGGACCACCGCGGGCCGTAGCCCAATCGCCCGCTCGTTGGAGGGCCATCGACGCGGCTTCCTGCCGGACTTGCGGCTCACCCCGACGGCCGCGGGCGGCAGCCGCGCGTTCAGTGGACTTTCGACGAAGCGGGCGGGCCGCTAGGATGGCCCCGATTTCACGGCCGCTTTCTCTTGCCGGGGCACGACCGAGGTGGAAGAGTTCATCCCATTATCGTGGTTCACACCCCTGGCCTGGTGGTGGCTGTTGGGCCTGGTCGCCGCTGCGATGTACGCCCTGATGACCGGCGCCGACTGGCTGGTCGAAGGGGCCAGCGGACTCGCCCGGCGGATGGGCATCCCCAAGATCATCATCGGGGCCACGATCGTCTCGCTGGGCACGACGGCACCCGAATGCGCCGTCAGCGTGATGGCCGCCTGGGAAGGAAAGCCCGGCCTGGCGCTGGGCAATGCCGTGGGTTCGATCATCGCCGACACCGGCCTGATCTTCGGCCTGGGGTGCCTGCTGGTCGTGCTGCCGGTCAACCGTTTTCTGCTCTCTCGGCAGGGCTGGGTGCAGTTCGGCTCGGCCGTACTGCTGGCCGGACTCTGCTACGGCATGTGGCAGTCGCAGGGCGCCGACGCCGCCCTGCCCCGGTGGGTCGGCGGCCTCTTTCTGGCGCTGCTGGGTGTCTACATGGTCGTGTCCGTCCGCTGGAGCCGGCAGATCGAGGCGCTGTCGGAGGAGCCGGAGATCGGCGAGCCGGAAAAACAGCCGAGCGGAGTCGCCTGGCTGCTGGGCCTGGTGATCGTGGGAGTGATCGTCGTCGTCGCGGGCAGCCACGTGCTGATCCAGTCGGTAACGGTACTGGCACAGCGGATGGAAGTGCCGCAGGTCGTCATCGCCGCGACGTTGGTTGCCTTCGGGACATCGTTGCCGGAACTGGTGGTGGGCATGACGGCGATACGTCGCGGGCACCCCGAGTTACTGGTGGGCAACGTCATCGGCGCCGACGTGCTGAATGTGCTGTTTGTCATCGGCGCCTCGGCCATCGCAAAACCTCTGCCGATCACCGAACCGGGAACGCGGTTTCCCGAAATCTTTCTCTATATCCATCTGCCGACGATGCTGCTGGTGCTGGTGCTGTTCCGGCTGTTCATTTTTCGCGCCGTGCGGCGCAACACCTTTGAGCGATGGATGGGCCTTCCGCTGGTGCTGCTGTGGCTGGGATATGTCGTCGTGCAGTACTCCGTAGGCAGCGGCGGTTAGCAATCAGGTGACGGCCTTCGCGGCGGCGATCGGATTCCACCGCGAAAGCGGCGGAGGCGGCCTTCGCGACGGCGGTCAGCCTTGCCGTCCCATCAAAACCAGGCACATGTCGTCGCTTTGCGAATGGCCGGCCGTGTGGCGGTTGACGTCGTCCAGGATGTGGCGGCCAAGTTCGACATTGCCGGGCACTTCGTCGCCGAAGCGGGCCCGCAGTTTCTCCAGCCCGTAAATTTCGCTGTCGGCGTTCATCGCCTCGCTCAGCCCGTCGGTAAACACGGCCAGGTAGTCGCCCGGCGCCAGCTGTAATTCCGACGACCCGTAGCGAAAGTCGTCGTCCACGCCCAGCGGCAGGCCGCCTTCCTCGTTGGGCATTTCCACACGCCGGCCGCTGTAGCGAACCAGTGGCGGGAGGTGTCCGGCGTTGACGATGGTCACGCTTCCGCTGGCCGGTTCGAGTACCAGCAAAATCAGCGTCACGAATCGGTCATCCCAGCAACCCCGGCAAAACGCCTTGTTTAACTTTGAGACGGCGGCCGCCGGGTCTCCGTCACTGGCCAGGAAAAAGCGGGCTTCGGCCGACAGCTTGGCGGTAATCAGCGCGGCCGAAATTCCCTTGCCGGAGACGTCGGCCACGAGCATCGCCCAGCGGCTGTCGGGCAACTCGATATAGTCGTAATAGTCGCCGCCGACGTTGTTGGCCGGCTGGTAGAAGTCGAAAAAACGGTAGCCCTCGACCGTGGGCGGCGCGGCCGGCAGGAATCCCTGCTGGACGCGGCGGGCCATTTCCAGATCGCGGCCGATCGCTTCCTGGCGGAGCCGCTCTTCGTGCATCTGCGCATTTTCGACCGCCAGGCCCGCCTGCGCGGCGACCCCCACCAGCACCTCGAGATCGTCATCGCGAAAGCGGCTGCGCTGGTCGAGCGTATCGACCTGGATGACGCCGAGCACCCGGTCTTCGCTATCCAGCAGCGGGGCGCACATGACGGAACGAATGCGAAAGTCGACCAGAGACTCACTCATCTGGAACCGCTGGTCGCTGCCGGCGTCGGCCGAAAGCACCGCTTCCTTGGCATTCATGACTTCGTTAATCACGGTGCGGCTGATCCGCACCGATTCGTCCCGGTCCGGCCGGCGAAACCGCTCGGCCTTGGGGATCAGATTTCCCTCCTCGTCGCGGAGAATCACAAAGGCGCGATCCGCCTGAAGAAAGATCTGAAACAGGCTGTCCAGCGCGCGGGGCAGCACGTCGTCCAGCGAGAGCGAGCGGCTCATGTTGCGGGTAATTTCGAGCACCGCCTTCAACTTGGCTT
>JAYZEI010000110.1:0-13989 GCA_036337375.1 Planctomycetota bacterium
CGGTGGATTTCGAAACTGGGCATGACCCGCATTCTCGGCAAAACGAACATCGATTTCCTGCGGAAACGATTTGTTGCCGGAGTGGCCTCGGTGTTGCTTATCGGGTTGGGATTATTCGGGGTTAATTACCGCGGTGAAGACCTGCTCGACATCGACTTGCGGGGCGGCGTGCGGATTGAGGTTGTTTTCAACGACGCGACGACGGATCGGGTGGTCTACGAAGCGCTCGAGAACAACGAAGACTTGCAAGATTTGCAGGTCATTGGATCGTCCGAAGACAGCACGTCGTTTTTTGTCGAGACGACCCAGGAAAAACTGAAAGACGTGGAAGATGCGGTCAAAGAGGCGTTTGGCGACAAACTCAAGACCAATTCGCTGCGTTATGACGCGGCTGCCATCATGCCGATCGCCGATAGCGCGGTGACGGTTGAATCGGATACCAGCGACCCGGCTGCCCCGCCGGCAGAGGAGGGGCCCGCCAAATCTCCGCCGGAAGATGCCGGCGGACAACCGGACGAAAAGCCTGCCGACGAAAAGCCTGCCGACGAAAAGCCTGTCGACGAAAAGCCTGCCGCAGAGGATCCGCCAACGCCGGGCGAAAATGACGGCGCGCGGGCCGACCTGCCTTCGCGATCACTCATCGCATTAGCGCAGCCCGATTCGGAGGATTCGGCAGTGGAGACCGACGCCGAACCGGCTGCGGTTGCCGAACCTGCCCCTGCCGAAGGGGCCACGCCGCCGGCCGCCGTGGAGGGCGACAGCCCCCCCGGGGCCGCGGAGCCACCGTCCGAAGCGGAGGATGCCGATGTGCCTCAGGCAGGCAATGAATCTCCGGGAGAAGAGCCCGCTGCTCAGCCGATCGACATCGCGGCGGCGCCGTCCGCGCCGGCCACGAGGTTTGCGGGCGGATGTGAGGTGCCGCTGGTGTTTGCGGACGAAATCAGCGAGGGCACACTGACCGCCAAGCTGACCGATGTCATCGCTGCCAACAACGAAATCAAAACACCGGACATGGAAGTTACGAACCGTGAGGTAAAACCGGACAGCAACGTGCGAAAGCATGAGTGGACGCTACGCTCAACCATGACCATGGGGCAAACCAAGGACGTGCTGGACCAATTGCAATCGCAGCTGGCCGTCGAGCCGCATTTTCCAACTGCCGAGACAATCGGCACCCAGGTTGCCGGGGACACGCAGACCCAAGGGCTGGCCGCCATCATTGCCAGCCTGGTGTTTATCGTGACCTATATTTGGATTCGCTTTCAGCAAGTGTCCTACGGGTTGGCTGCCGTGGTGGCGTTAGTCCACGACGTTTTGATCACACTCGGCCTGATCGCGCTGAGCACTTTTGTCGCGAATATTCCGGGCGTCTCGAATGTACTGCAGCTGGAGTCATTTAAGATCAGTTTGCCGATGCTGGCGGCCTTCCTCACGATCATCGGTTATTCACTAAATGACACGATCGTCGTTTTCGACCGCATTCGCGAGGTGAAAGGTAAGAGCCCTCGTTTAACTTCCGATATAGTAAACACCAGCATCAATCAAACGCTAAGTCGGACATTGCTAACTTCGTTCACGACGTTAATCGTTGTGCTGATTCTGTATTTTGTGGGCGGGCCGGGCATTCATGGTTTTGCCTTTGCACTCGTTATCGGCGTGTTAGTTGGTACCTATAGTTCGATTTTCGTCGCCTCCCCCGCATTGTTGTGGATGAGAAGGTTCGGCGCCGGGGCAAAAAGTCCGTCTCCGGCGGCCCGTGGCGAGGCGACGGCCGCCGGATAACCGCCTCACTTATCACAATCGTACGATTGAACCGCACTGCGGGTAGCTGCGTATCAATCACAGCGGCTTTCGCCGCGCGGTGCTTCTTTGCGTCTGCCGATAACGAATCTGGTAGGGCGGCTCAATCATAGTCCACATGGGGCGTTCGTTATGCAATCGCTCGTCAAGGCACTCTTGATACTTGGGGTTCTCGTTTCCGGAATCGGCCTGGCGCTATTTTTTCGGAAAGCTGATTCTGCCGACACGGGCGAGCAAAATACAGCCGTCAAGGTTGCGCGGAACAACCGCTCGGAATCCCAAGTCGCCGAGGTGCCAAACAGGCAGGGAGTACCGCCGAAATCGCAGGGCGGAGAGGATAGTGGCGGGCGGAAATCGCCGGCGACCTCTGTAGGGGCGGATTCGCGGGTGCCCGTGCAGAAGGATCTCGCCGCCGCCACTTCGGATAGCCTCAATCCGCCGGGTCGCGCGTCCGGGCCGGGAATGCTCCGACCGCCAGGCCTCCCACCGAATTTCCGACCGGTTCCGCCGCCGGTAAATAACTCGCCCAGAATCGCGGATGCGCGGCCGCTTGAAAACCTGCCGGGTGCGGTTATTGGCGCATCGCCGACCGGTGGCGATGGTGTTGTCGAATCACATACCGCAGCGGACGCCTTGCCGTCGAAGTTGCGAACCCACACGATCGTTAATGGCGACACACTTGCGCGTATTGCACAGCGGTATCTAGGTACTCGGTCCAGAGACGGCGAAATCTACGAATTGAATCGAGATCGGATTTCCGATTCCGAGGTGTTGCCGATCGGCCGCACGATTAGGATTCCGCACCGGCAGCAGAGCCGCGCCGAGCGCGAAGCAGGCGGCAGTAACTCTACGGCCGCGCCGGCGCCGTTGGTGGCATTGCCCCGGGAACTGCTAGATCGTCCGGATTGATATTCCGGACGCCTTAATTCCGGACGCCTTAGGGGTCCCCCACCGGCGGAACCCATTTTTTCCAGGGCGACTTGGTTTTGCTCGCCCGATGGGAGATGAAGCCGTTGATCAACGCGTGCACCTTGAGGGAGGTCTGGTTGATCAGTTTCTCGCCTTGCAGCAGGGTGTCTTTTTCCATGAAGAAAAAAGTCTGCAGGTCTTCTTTCTTGTCTTTGGGTGGTGGCGGTCGGTACGGTT
The DNA here is from genome assembly GCA_036337375.1 of Planctomycetota bacterium. Taxonomy (GTDB): domain Bacteria; phylum Planctomycetota; class Planctomycetia; order Pirellulales; family UBA7805; genus JAYZEI01. The sequence goes on from JAYZEI010000110.1 coordinate 2,947, forward strand.
TGAACTTCGCTTGGTACTGCTTCGCGAACGCCAGCGATCTTTTGTCCTCGCCGCCAACGATAATCATAATCGACAGTATCTTCGAAACGGATTTGGTCCGTAGCGGTACCAAGTATTGAAGTTCGGTTCGTTTGACTTTGAAGTGAGTCGATGGCGAAATTAAGACGAGACCCTTGACGGTTTCGCTGTTCCAGCGGGGCGACCTCCATTTCGGTTTGCGCTCCCACTCTCGCGCGGCCCAATATTGAGCCAGGAGGCAACTTTCCTTAACTCCAACGACAAATAGTTTGTTGAGATTTAACGCTTCCGCGATGTGTTTCTCCAGTAAGAACTCTTTCACGCGGTCCAGGTCGACACGGTACATTTCGAGTAGTTCGGGGCCTTTGAATTTTTTGATATCAATAACGGTTGGGATGTCGTCGACGACCTGTGTATCACTTCCTCCATGCCCCCGTAAATCCACAACAACAACGGCGTGGCCGTTCGTTTTTTGCAAGTATCCGGCCAGGTCTTTATACTCGCTCCGCTCACCTCTCCAGCTGGGGAGAATCACAACCGGTATGCTATTCTTTCCGTTGGTACCGTGAAAAAACGTGACGGCCAACTGTACGCCGTCACTGGTCTCCAGGTCGACATCTTCGACAACGAGTTCTTCCTCTGACGGAGTTTTTTCTTGAGCCTCGGCAAGGACGTCAGTCATGCCGAACAGCAGGCCTGCCAGCGCCGCCGTAGCAAGCAGCGGGCGGATTTTTTCCAGATATCCCCTCAAATCAATGAATCCGTACATAGTATGAACCTCGCTCCAAACGGACACCGCACGGCCACGTTCCCGGGTTTTGTGCCGCAAGTTCTTACCTTTATGGTAGATGCGAAATCGAATGCGGTCAACGGAATCATCGAAACCGATAAATTGCCAGTCTTTTTGTAACACTCGACCGCATGAAAGGGAATAAAACACTGCAGGTATGCCGATTCGATACATTGGCCACCGCTAGTGTTTAGTGGTGCAGCTTTACTTGCATTTTCGCACGATAAAGCTGACAATAGGCGGGCCTCCGGTAATTTGATTCAGCGGTGGAGCAGAGGGCATTTCTCATGGCTGGTCGATTTCGAACTTGGTGGCAGGCGCGATCTGGCGAGGAAGAAACGCCATTTGACGGCGACACGCCCGCCTGGCTTGTCAGCTTGGTGTTTCATCTGGGGCTGCTCATTATCCTCACCATCATTTTGCGGGAGTTGCCGCAAGAGGATCAGGGGCACGTCGAGTTGGTGACCAGCGTCATTGAAGAAGACGTGACCACACCCGAAGAGTTTTTCTTCTCGCACCTCGATAAGGTCGAAGTTGGCGCGAACAGCGTTGACGGCGCGGATATGGCCGAGGCGCTCGATCAGGTCGAAGAGGACTTTACGGAGCTGGACACTCCTCCGGAGGAAGAAGTCGAAGTCGAAGTCGAAATCGGAGTAGTTTCACTCGACAGCGTACTCGACGTGACGGCGGCCACGGAAAGCAGCCAGAACTTTATTGTGCAGGGTTCTGCCGGGACCGGCACGACCGGCGCGGCCGGCGCCATCGACCGAATTACCCAGGAGATTCTCGATTCGCTCGAGCAGCGGGATACGCTGGTCGTTTGGATATTTGACAAGTCAGTCAGCCTGTCCAAACAGCGTGAAGCCATCCACGGCCGGCTGGACCGAATTTATGAAGAACTCGGCGTCATTGAGGCGACGGGCCACCGGTCGTTCGCAAATCATGATTTACTGTCCTCGGTAATCGGCTTCGGAGGCGATGTGGACCTCATGACGCCCGAACCAACGGACAGCGTTGCCGAAGTTAAAGCTGCGATTGCGGCGATCGAAAACGACGATACCGGGAAAGAGCTGGTGTTTTCGGCCGTCTACATGGCGGCGGAGAAATATAAAGACTACGCCAACGCCCGCGACCGACGAAACGTCATGATGGTTGTGTTTACGGATGAAGCGGGCGACGACGGAGAGCGGATGCTGGAAAAATCCGTTGGCGCGTGTCGCCGGTATGCGATGCCGATCTATGTCGTCGGTATCCCGTCACCGTTCGGCCGCAAGACTGTCGAAGTCAAGTGGATTGATCCGGATCCGCAATACGATCAGACGCCACAATGGACGCCCGTCACGCAAGGCCCGGAATCCATGTTTCCCGAGCGGGTGAAGCTGTCGTTTTCGGGCATTTACGGCGTTCGTGAAGAGCCTTTAGATTCGGGGTTCGGCCCGTACGGGCTGACGCGGCTTTGTGTCGAGACGGGCGGGATTTACTTTTCGGTTCATCCTAGTCGTAAGATTGGCCGTCCGGTAACGAAGGCCGAAACGGGCCACCTTTCCGCTTACATTAAGTACTTCTTCGATCCGGAGGTGATGCGGCGATACCGGCCCGATTATGTCACGTTCGACGAGTATCGTTCGCTACTGAATAAAAATGACGCCAAAAAGTCGCTCGTGAATGCCTCGATGATGAGTTGGCAGCAACCACTGGAAAGCCCGCGCATGCGGTTTCCAAAGCGCGATGAAGCATCGCTCAACAACAGTCTCACAGAATCGCAGCAGAAAGCCGCTAAGCTCATGCTGAGTACGCTGCCGCGCATGTATGAGGAACTGAAAAAAGGCGAACGCGATCGCGAAAAAATGGTGCGGCCGCGGTGGAGAGCCGGCTACGACTTGGCGATGGGGCGGGTGATGGCCACTAAAGTTCGTGTCGAGGGTTATAACAGCATGCTTGCGCAACTCAAGCGAGGGATCGAATTCAAAGTTGCGAAAAACGATACGTGGATTCTCAAGCCATCGAACGAGGTGTTCGCCAGCAGCGCTTTGGAAAAGGCCGCGGAAAAGGCCCGATCTTATTTGGAGCGAGTCGTGGAGCAGCATCCGGGGACGCCTTGGGCCATGCTCGCCACGCTGGAGCTAAAAGATATGATGGGGTGGACTTGGACGGAGACCTACACCGGTGTCAACCGGCCGCGCGAGAACCCCGGCAACAACAACCCGCAGCCGCAGCGACGGGACGACCAAAAGAATAAAATCGAGCGAAAACCCAAGCGCCAGCCGCCGAAGATTTAGACGCGGCGGAACAGCGAGGTCCGGCATCGGTATTTAACGTCCGGACTTTTTTTGCCCGGCGGCTACGTGGTTACTCGCGGTAGAACCGATCCACTTTTACGGCCTGCCGGGAATCGTAGTCGTAGAAGTGCCGCGCCACTTGGTCTGATAAGACGCCGATGAATCGCCGGCGGAAACGAGCCTCAAAACGGTCGTCCGATATTTCTGCCGCAATTCCGTTGTTGGGCGGGTAGCGTGAATCGACCGTCTGCAGGCGGTGTTCGATGTCACCTGTTTGTCCGTTATACACCGCCGCGCTTACCGTCGCTTCGCCTTGTAGTGTTGTCCGTCCCTTGCGTACTCTAAAGTGCGTTAGCTCCAACACGACGACGGCGTCGGCATTCGTGGCCAGGCCCAGATCTTTGTAGGATGTCAGTTCATGGTGATCGGCCCATTCTTCAACGTCGGATTGCGCGACGATGTCAATTTTGTCGACGTTTTCTTTCAACAACCGATTGACTGCTTCGGTTAACTTCTGCGGTACATTGTGGTGCTGATACGACAAGACATCCGGCATCCGGCAAATTACGGCCACCCGCCGCTCTTTGAGGCCGTCGTACTCTGCGTCAACATCGTTGGGGTCAACGACCCAGGCAAATGTCGCAATCGCTGTGCATCCGGCTACTGCCACAACCAGAGGAGCCATCGCCAGCAAGTAAATCGTAAACCTGAGTAGGGTCCTGTTCGATTTGATCATATTCGACGATACCTTGGGTCAAGGGCTAATGGCCTCAGCGGTGTGGCCTGTCTGGTCCGGTCAACCGAACCGATACGGTCGTCGCTAGTGGGCAGCTGATAGATGGTAGCTCGGGGAGGGTACTTAAGTCGAAGTGCGGATGCAAGTTCGCTTTGCCGCAACTAGCTGGCGAATCAACCGCGGCGAACAAGACGCTTGACGCACTGCAGTAGCGCCAGCAGTGCAGCCATGGACGCCAGGCAGGCGAGTAGGACAACCGGCATCCAGGCCCCCATGGCCTCGAAGCGTTCGCCCATGAAGCCCCAGATCGGACGCCAGAACACGACGGTAACGACCGTGGCGAGACAAAGAAACGGCCCGTAGGGGATCAGTTGATTTCGGGTCAAGAGGAACTGAGTCAGGGCTATAACGAGGCCCGCCAGTGGCGCCAGAAAAAAAACGATCAGTCCTCCCTGCCAACACACAAACGCGCCGATCATGCCCATCAACGTCACGTCGCCAAACCCCATGGCTTCTTTTTTCAACACAAATTGACCGATGATCCGTACCGACCACACCATCAGGATGCCACCGGTCATTCCAACCAGCGACGACAATAGCCCGGCCCACGAACTGCCGTCGCTGCGCCAGATCAGCCCGATAGCAACTAGGCCAACCATCCAGATTGAAAATATGATCTTCGAAAACTGATCGCGCAAAATAGTTGCCACGAAATAGCGAGCGGCTTTTCGAAATCCGCAGCGGGAGTACCACGCTCGAGGCAGCAGGGCAAAGCACCAGAGTGAAAAGCAAGCGAATCCCAGAAACAGTACCGGCCAATTTGAGGCACCACCGGCAAGACAAGCGGGCCACGTTTGCGGTGTTGTAATATGCAGAAATTCAATTTCGGTAAAAGGATCCATGGGGAGCAATAGGGCGCGACCGGGCAACAATGACGGCGGATAGGCGCTTGCAAGCCCCAGAGCAAACAGCGTTCCGGGAACGGTAACCTTATCCGGAATGATCTGATCGTCGACGTCAATAAATGTTGCGACGGTCATCAGCGACAACAGCACCCAATGACTGAATACCTGCCAATGGAATAATCGATCATCAGCTGCGACCGCAAACAATACCCGTTCCACGTGTGGAACCGGGTCCAGCAGTAAGCCTCCGACGTAAACTTCCCACCAATAAAGTGCCGCAAAAGCCGTTGCCATGAACAATTCGATCGCCATCGGTCGAATCCAAAATCCGCGTCCGTAGATCGATACGCCACGCCGCATTGCGAGCCATCCGAAAATCGGAATGCGGTCATGCCAGCGTCGTGGCAACGAGCCGTTTCGGGGTGGCGACCAAGGGCTCAGGTCGCGGGGCTTCCAGGCAAATCGATAAATCGCCAAATTCGCGACGCTACCGGCGAAGCCGCCAAGGACAAAGCAAACGAGCATCCGGACTTCGGGGTCAATCACCGGCAGTGGCTCACAGCGAATCGGGATTTACATTAGACAAACCGAGACGATCTAGAATGTCGTCGACGATCTCTTCAATGGCCTTGTCTTCGGTATCGACTGCCATATCGGCGCACTCTCGATAGAAGGGTTCGCGGTCCGCTAACAATTGGATGATTTCAGATAATCCGCCGGCGGAGGTAAGGTTGGGGCGACGGGCGACAGTTGCCGGATCCGCCGACATCCGCTGCTGAATGGTAGATGCCTTTGCAGTCAGCCAGATAACGGCGTTAAGCCGGCGAAGCCATTGCCGATTTTCATCGCGTAGAACGACACCACCACCAAGTGCCAGGACATGCTGATCTCGTTGCGCTAAATCGGCCGTAATCTGCACTTCTAGGTCCCGGAATTTTTCTTCACCGTCGTCTGAAAAAATCGTGGCGACAGATTTACCGGCGGCCAATTCGATTTCCACGTCGGCATCAATCCAGGGCCAGCCTAACCGCAGGCTCAGTCGTTGTGCAATGCTGGTTTTTCCGGTGCCTCGGTAGCCGATTAATGCGATGTTCATGCAATCGTCCGGGTGCCCTCTTTCCGCTCAGAGCTTGGCCGCTCCGGTAGCCCGCTTCAGCGTCTGCCGCATAACGTCCACCGGTACATCCAAATCGGTAAATAGCCTGAATTGTAGTGCGGCCTGCTGAACGAACATTTCCACGCCGGTTACGACATGGCAGCCCTGGCTCCGCGCTTCTTTGATTAGCAACGTGTTTTCTGGATTGTAAACGGTGTCAAAGATCGTCATGGATGGTTTGAGGTAGTGTTTTTCAAAGGGTGTGTCGTCAACGTGAGGGTGCATGCCGACGGGGGTGCAATTGACGAGAAACTGGCAGTCCACACCGGTCCGTGACTTCCAATCAATCACGTTGCATCCCAGTGAAGCGGCCAGCGCCTTGGCACGACTGAGGGTTCGTCCCGTAATGAATACGTCGGCCCCCCGCCGCCGCAGTCCATAGGCTACGGCTTTCGCAGCGCCTCCGGCACCGAGAACTAAAGCGGTCCGATTTCGCAAAGGATCGTCAACGTTTGCCTTGAGATTAGACTCTAGGCTGTCAATCGCCGCCCGGCTGTCAGTATTGAAGCCGATGATTCCTTCGTCGGAAAACACCAGCGTGTTGGCCGCTCCGATGTCGTCGACAACCCGGTCGGTCTTGCCTAGATGCGGCACAACGGTTTCTTTGTGTGGTATGGTCACGCTGAGGCCTCTAATTCCCATTCTGGGGGCCTCGAGCAAAAATTGATCCAAGTATTCCTGGGGCACTCGGAAAGATAGATACACCGCGTTGATACCGGCGTGCCTTAACGCCGCGTTGTGGATCAGCGGACTTAGGCTATGGCCGATCGGGTCGGCAATGACTGCGAACACGGAGGTGTTTTCATTGATGTTGTCGTACTGATAGATGTCGCGCATTTCCTGAAAGCTGATTTGACCGGGGGCTAAGGGCCGCTCTTGGTGAAACGTCGCGTACGTAAAAGGTGCGCCAAAACGGCCAGCCAGAACCCGCGACGGTGTCCCCATGTCGCCCATGCAGATTCCAACGGTCGGTATAGACGATTCACGGATGACGCTCATCATTCGTGCATTGTCCATCGGCGAGTTCGCCATCGTGGCGATCTTCACGATGTCGGCGTCGAGGTCGCACAGGCGTTGATGAATCGAGTTGAGGTCTTTGGGCGTCTCGTTGAAATTATGCAGGCTGACGATGCGTTTCGTCGCTCCGAAACGGGGAATGTCTGCGGCAATATCCTCTTCGAGGTCGATGTATTCCGCGCCTTCTGCGATCGCCATGCGCAAGATGGCCTGCCGCGACTCTTCGGGGCCGTTGTATTTTCCGCCGTCGCTGTCACGGCGGCATGTGGCCACGACCGGACAGGGGCGCCCTGCTAGCAATCTTTTGAGCTGTACCTCACCCCGAATATAATCGAGCCTTAGCTCTACCAGCGTCGCGCCTTGTTCGACGAGGTGCTTGTGTTCGGCGATCATATGTCGGTGCCGACTACGTCCTATAGAAACGCAAATCATGAATCACTTTCGGAGAGGACAACTGGGCAAAGGAAGACCGGGCGCACTTACGTGCGCTTAAAGCGTTTGTCGAGTTCTTCACGAGTAAATACCAGCGCCGTTGGCCGTCCGTGAGGACAGTGGTGCGCGTCACGGGCAAGTTCCCGCTGCTGGAGCAAGGCCTCAACTTCAGTCGGCGATAGCCGATCGCCGGCCTTGATGGCTGCTTTGCAGGAAATCATATGCAGAAGTTCGTCCAATAAATCCCGTCGCTCCGGCGCCTTGCCCGCCGAAGTCAACTGTTCTGCCACTGTACGCAAAAGTTCCGCCGGGCTCCAGTTGGCGAGCATAGCCGGATAACTGGAGATCAGAACAGTGTCGCCGCCGAAGGCCTCGACCCGGATTCCCAATTGCTCCAACAACTCGGTCTGCCCCAACACGGATGCGGCTTCGGCAGGGCTCAAGTCAACGGGCTCCGGCACCAGCAGGGCTTGGGTTTCTACCGCTTTCGCCAGAACCTTGGTGCGGATTTCTTCATACAGTATCCGCTCGTGCAGCGCATGTTGGTCAATGACAAGCACACCGTCCGGCGATTCGGCAATCAGATACCGGTTAAGTACCTGCATTGCCGCCGCGGATTCCGTCGCTCCGGCAGGTTCCGAGCGGTGGCTTTGAATCCCGTTCGGCAAGTCTGCGGCAGGCGGCCGCTCCGTGAAATGAGTCAGGCGATTTCCGCCTTGGGTCAGGGCGTGCGGGTTTGAAAGCGGATGCGATTCAGTTGTTAACCCCTGTACGACATGAGCGGGTAGCCGAAACTCTGATACGTGAGCAGGGGATGTCTCATCGCCAGCATTAGGGCCTGCCAGAGACGTTGGCAGGGCGAACGGCGAACCGCTGTCAGTCGGGGCGGTAGGTCGTGAGGCCGAGTTCGCGCCACTTTCGCCGGATGGTGATGCGTGTCCCGTTTGTACCTTCGCCGTCAAGTCGGTATTCAAAAATTGCGTCCGCAGGGTGCCCAGTAAATGGCTGTAAATACGGCCTCCATCTTGAAAACGCACTTCGAGTTTTGTCGGATGGACATTGACATCGACCATTTCGGCGGGCATCTGCATGGTCAGAAAACATATCGGATAACGTCCGGTCATCAGCAGTCCCCGGTAAGCCTCGTTCAGCGCATGCTGCAGTGACCGGTCGCGAATAAATCGCCCATTCAGAAACAAAAATTGCATTCGGTTATTGCCGCGACTGTGACCGGGATCGGCTGCGTAACCGCTCACTCTCAGTTCTTCATCCTCGCCGTACACTTCGATCAGGCCGTCTGCCAGATCGTCTCCAAAAAACGTCCTGATCCGGCCTTTTCTGGAATCCGCGGGCGGCAGTTCGTGCAGCACACGTGAATTGTGGGATAAGGTAAAATGTATCGCCGGGTAGGCGAGTGCCAGTCGGGAAAATGATTCGGTAATATGCCCTATTTCTGTTTGGGTCGTGCGCAGAAACTTGCGCCGCACGGGGGTGTTGAAAAATAGATCGCGAACTTCCACGGTCGTACCCAATGGACAACCGCACGGCGCGACTTGCGGTTCTTCCGGATGGGTCGTTTCTATTTGTGCGCCGGACGCCGCTGGCGTACGACTGCGAATTTGCATACGGCTAACCGCGGCAATCGACGCCAGTGCTTCACCGCGAAATCCTAGCGTCCGTACCCGAAATAAATCCTCGTCGCTGCGAATCTTGCTGGTAGCGTGACTGGTCAGGGCCAGCAGGAGTTGGTCTCCTGCAATGCCGCTGCCGTCATCAACGACCCGAATCAGGCCGCTGCCGCCCTGTTCGATTTCGACGTCGATTCTCGTCGCGCCCGAGTCGACGGAGTTTTCAATCAACTCCTTGACGACGCTGGCCGGTCGCTCAATCACCTCGCCGGCGGCGATTTTGTTGACGACATTGGCCGGAAGTTGTTCAATAGAAGACATGGGCATCCGTTCCTTTTCTTCCCCGCAAGTTTATAGGTCCGGTGAAATTCTACAACTGAAAATCCTTGATCTTTCGGTATAAAGTTCGCTCGCCGATGCCGAGTATTTTTGCCGCTTCTTCGCGATTGCCGCCGACCAGGTTCAGCGTCTCCGCAATAAAATACTTTTCGACTTCGACCAAAGGCTGGCCAATTAAGCCCGTAAACGAGACGGAGTGGCCCTCCGATGGGTCGGAAGTTTCGGTGAATTCTTCAGGTAAGTCATTCAGGCTCAACACGCCGTCATCATCGACGACGACCATGCTTTCGATGACGTTCCGTAATTGCCGCACATTGCCAGGCCAATCCAGGGAAATCAATTTTCGGCGGGCGGCAGTGGCCATGCTCTTAATCATTTTGTTGTGGCGTTGAGCGAAATGCTTCATGAAATAGTCGATCAGCAGAGGAATGTCTTGCGATCGCTCGGTTAGCCGCGGAAGTGTGATGGTAACGACCTTGAGGCGGTGATAGAGGTCGCTGCGGAACGTGCCGGCATCAATCGAAGTCTCCAAATCCCGGTTCGTTGCTGAAACGATTCTCACGTTGACCTGGATTGGATCGTTGGATCCAACTCGCGTAATCTCACCGCTTTCCAGAACCCGCAGCAGTTTGATTTGGGTTGCCATCGGCATGTCGCCGACTTCATCCAAAAACAGTGTACCGCCATCGGCAAACTCAAATTTTCCGACACGGTCTGATGAAGCGTCCGTAAACGCCCCTTTGATGTGGCCGAACAGTTCGCTTTCCAGGATGTGTTCCGAAAGCGCTGCGCAGTTAAGGCCCACAAACGGTTTGCTCTTTCGTGCGCTGTTCTGATGGATCGCCTGGGCGACGAGTTCCTTGCCGGTGCCGGTGTCCCCCTGAATCAACACACTGGCATCGGTCGGTGCAATGCGTTTGAGTTTGTCGATGACTTGGTTCATCGTGGGACTACTGCCGATGACTCCCTCAAAACCAAATTTTTCATCGAGTCGGCGATGGAGTTCCTCGTTGACGCGGCGCAATCCCAATCGTTCGGCGGCGCGCTCGGTGACGGCCCGCAAATGTGCGATTCCCGCGCCTTTCTCCAAGTATGTATAGGCTCCTTGTTGCATCGCTTCGACCGCCGACTGGATCGAGCCGTGACCGGTGACCATGATCACTTCGGCGTCGGGAAGCGATTCGCGGGCGATTTTGAGGATTTCCATTCCGTCAATTTCCGGCATCACCAAGTCCGTAAAGACCAGGTCATACTGGTGTTTTTCAATCAGCGCCGCGCCCTCAGCACCCGACGTTGCGACCGTACAATCGTACCCGACTCGCTGCAGGCTCTCGGCCACAGCTTCGGCGTGAGGCTGGTCATTGTCGACGATCAATACGGCCAGAGTTGGAGAATTGCCGTTTTTCTCTGGGTTTGAGGCCATCCGCCGATCATAACGGATGGCGAATCGGATCATAAGGGGGCTGCCATTTTGACAGGATGGCAGCCAAACGGGCAAAGGCGTTTTGACGAAAACCTGCTGGCAAATATAGTGGAGGTAGAATGTCCGCCCCGGAGTTTGCAATGCTCAGATCGACAATCAAATGGCTCGCCTGGTCCTGCGTCCTATTTTCGTTAGTGTTCGCATTCTGTGCGTTCGCGGCGATCGACCGATGGTTCGATCGCGATTTGGCGGACGATATCACAATTTGGACCTCATACCTGATCTTTCTGACGGGCGGCGTACTCGTTGGTTGTATCTTG
>JAYZEI010000111.1:0-10942 GCA_036337375.1 Planctomycetota bacterium
GAGCAGATCGACAACGCGGTGAGCGGATTTTCCGCCTTGGACGGCGTCGCCGAAGAGTTGGCCGTGCAGTTGGTCGAGCAAGGGTTTATGTCATACGACGACCTGTCGATTATCGAACCCGACCAGCTTATGACGATGGGCAGCCTGAGCGAAGATGCCGTTAACAAAATTGTCGAACAAGCCGAAATTAAAGCGGAAGAAGCCGAACAATTGGCCGCCGAAGCACGACGACGCCAGCGAGAGCAAGACCGCCTTGAAGCAGCTACGGCGGCGGCCGAAGCGGCCGCGGCGGCCGAAGCGGCCGCCCAGGCTGAAGCGGCCGCCCAGGCCGAAACTGTCTCGCCCGCCGATGCGGGTGAGCAACCCGAAGCGGATGGAGCTGCCGCCATGGAGTCGACAATCGAAAGTCCGCCGACCGCCGAGGGAGAAGAAGCGGCGGCCGGCGAAACGGTGCACACCGAAGAGGCGGAATCGCCGCTCGGCCTCGAAGACAACGAACCGGCCGACAGCGAACCGGCCGACGACGAAGCGGTCGCCGTGGATGCAGTCCCTCCTGAACAACAAGCCGCTGACGACGAGGTGGACCCCGAAACGCCAAGCGGCACCGTCTCGGAGAGTGCCACATAAGGAGAATAGGTATTATGACCTAGTTTTGCACAGCACCCCGCCGCCACGGTGTGGGTCGAATGAATCTGGAGGCAGACTTGCCAGTCCGAATTTACGCGTTAGCAAAGGAGTTGAAGCTCGATAGCGGCGAGCTTTCGGAGATCTGTGCCAAAGCAGGGATCACGGGTAAGGGGTCCGCGCTCGCCAGTTTGGAAGACGACGAAGTCGACAAACTCAAGCAGTTTCTACAGGGAGGCGGTCGAGAAGAGGCTACGGCGAAGCCGACGGAACGCGATTCGACTTCGACGGCAAAACAAATCGAAAGTCAGGCCACTAGCCAAGCTCTGACCCGAGAGGACTACATCGCACCTAGTGGCTCGTCCGGCGGCAAGCCGCGGGTACTCGGAGCGCCTGCGGCCCCTGTCGAAAAGAGAAAGGCGGCTCCCGCCGAGCCAAAACCGATTCCCGCACCGGCGATCAAGCTGGCTCCGATGCCCGCCGCCAAGCAGCCGGAAACTCCCGTGGCTGATGTTGGCCCAACCCCGCAAAAACCGGATTTGAAACTTCCCGCCGACGCAATCCGTGGCGGCAAAGTTGGCGTGACGCCGCTGTCGGAGCATCTGCGCAAGCACGAGAAAAAGAAGACCGGCAGTGATCGGCCCAGCACCGTCGCCAAATCACCAGCCGGCGCTACCGTCCCGCCCTCGCCGACAACGGGACGCGGAAAGGGGCGTCGAAAAAACAAAGAAGACGCTGAAAAGCCCGAGGATGGTGATCGCGCGCTGCTCGGCAGTCGTGAAGCCCGTCAACTCGCCCGAAAGAAGCAAGCCCGAACTAAACCGCGGGACGATGACGATCGTCCCAGACGTCGACGCTCGGGATCCCTACGGAGTCGCAGCGGTGTCAGCACCGCCGCACCGCGCAAAGGAAAAGTTGCCGTCGAACTCCCTTGTACGGTGCGAACGCTTTCCGAGGCGATCGGCGTTCCAGCCGTCAATATTCAGCGGCAGCTCATGGCGATGGAACGAATGGCAACGATCAACACACCGCTTGACGCCGAGATCGTCGAATTGATCGCCATGGAGTTGGATGCCGAGATTGAAATCAAGCAGCCGGTCGATCTTGAAGACCAGGTGCTCACCGAGATCGCCGGTCGCGCCGATGATGAGACGCAACTCGTCGCCCGTCCGCCGATCGTAACTTTTCTAGGCCACGTCGATCACGGCAAGACTTCGTTGCTGGACAAGGTCATCGGCATCGATGTCGTCAGCGGCGAAAGCGGTGGAATCACGCAGCACATACGCGCCTATGATGTGGAAAAGGATGGTCGCAGAATCTCATTTGTCGATACTCCGGGCCATCAGGCGTTTACAGAAATGCGGGCTCGGGGAGCCAACGTCACAGACATTGCGGTGTTGGTGATCGCTGCCGACGACGGCGTTATGCCACAAACGGAAGAAGCCATTAGCCACGCGCGGGCCGCCGAAGTACCGATCGTTGTCGCTTTGAACAAAATCGATCTGCCGGGCATCGACGAAAATCGAATCATGCAGCAGTTAGCTGCCAACGAATTGCTACCCCGGGATTGGGGTGGCGAAACTGAATTGATCCGCACCAGCGCGATGACCGGTGACGGCATCGACGACCTGCTCGAGATGTTACTGTTTATCGCCGAAGACCAGGACTACCAGGCAAACCCTGATCGCGCCGCCGTGGGCACCTGCTTGGAATCCCAATTACACGAAGGCCGCGGCGTCGTTTCCAAATTTATCGTCCAAAACGGCAAACTGCGAGTCGGCGACAACATCGTTTGTGGAAATTCATACGGCCGCGTTAAGGCGATGTACAACACGCTGCGAACACGGGAGCAGATTGAAGAAGCCGGTCCGTCAACACCGGTTGATATCACGGGATTAGACACGGCACCGGCCGCGGGCGAACGATTTTACGTTTTGGACGACATCGCGCAAGCGCGGCAGATCGCCGAAAGCCGCGAAGATCGCGAACGAAATTCCAGCCTGTCGCCGTCGGTACACGTCACGTTAGAAGGCCTGTTCGACAGGCTTGGCAGCGACGAAGTACAGATGCTCAATTTGATCCTCCGCGCGGATGTGCGAGGATCGCTGGAGGCCATTCAGCAGGAATTGGAGAAACTCGATCACCCCGAGGTCAAAATAAAAGTCTTGCAGGCCACCGTGGGCGGGATTACTGAAGCCGATGTCTACCTGGCCGACGCCTCGGACGCTGTGATTTGTGGTTTTAACGTTGTGCCGGATGAAGGCGCACGGCAATTGGCCGACGCCAAGGGCGTGCAAGTCAGGCGATATGAGATTATCTACAATTTGACCGACGACCTTAAGGCCGCGCTGGAAGGCATGCTCAAGCCGGCACAGCAGGAACAAGAATTGGGGCGGGCACTCGTTCAGCAAACTTTCAAAATCAGCCGGGTTGGAACCGTCGCCGGCTGTCGAGTCATGTCGGGCAACATACAACGCAACTCGCGCGCCCGCGTCATTCGCGACAGTACGATTGTCGGCGATTATCCGCTCGACGCCCTCAAGCACGTTAAGAACGATGTCAAGGAAGTTCGGAACGGAATGGAGTGTGGCATCAAATTAGGTGGCTTCAACGACGTCAAAGAGGGTGACATTTTGGAAGTCTACAAGATCGAAGAGATCGCCCGCACCCTTGAGGACGCGCAGCGGGAATAAATCACTGGCCAACCCACAGGCCCGAACAGGCCTTCTGGCAGCTGGTCATTTGGCTTTTTGTTAGCGGGCGTTGTAATTTTGGCGTCCTTCATCCTTCGACCTACATTCGTTATCATCTTCTCATGTCGTCGTCCCGCCGAGTCCAAAAAGCCGCCGAAGCAATCCGTGAGGTCGTCAGCTTGGCGATTCTGATGGATCTAAAGGACCCACGAATTGAACACGTCACGGTCACTTATGTCGAAGTGGCGGCAGACATGCGGCATGCCAAGGTTCATGTCTCGGTCATGGGCGACGACACAAAACAGCGCAAAAGTTTGTACGGTTTGCAGCACGCCGCAGGCTACTTGCAGATGAAAGTCGCCAAACGGATCGATACACGATACACACCGCGGTTAAAATTCGTTCTGGATCAAGGCGTCAAAAAATCAATCGAGATTGAAAAGATACTCGACTCCGTTTTGCCTTCATCTGATAGCGAAACAACTGAAATCGACAACGACAACGACAACGACAATCCCCTTGCTTGAAAATGGGCACCATAGAGGAACGCGATGGCAATTAATCGAACTGAAATTTTCAAGAAAGTCAATAAAGTCATTAGAAAGCACTTCAAGCCGACATTGCCCAATTCCCGCATGCCGTTGCTAGAACAGCTTGTTTATGCGGCTTGCTTGGAAAACTCAAATGCTGAGGCGGCAGAACAAGCCTACGCGGCTCTGGAGGAACAGTTTTTTGATTGGAACGAAATTCGAGTCAGCACCGTCACCGAATTGTCGGAAGTGATCCACATGCTGACGGAACCCAGGGCAGCCGCGAACCGAGTCAAACGATCGCTGCAAAGCGTCTTTGAAGCAAATTATTCTTTTGAATTGGAAGCGTTCAAAAAAGAAAACATCGGCATAGCCGTTAAACGCATCAGGGGCTACCAAGGGGCTGTCACGCCATTTGCAGTCGCGTACGTCACGCAAAACGCGCTCGGAGGTCATGCGATTCCACTGGGTGCCGGCGCGCTGGACGTGCTGTTTATCATTGGTGCCATCAGCGAAAAAGAGAAGGCCGCACACTCGGTCCCAGGGATTGAACGCGCGATACCGAAAAACAAGGGACCTGAGTTTGGATCGCTGATCAATCAGTTGGGAATTGAATTTCAGCGAACGCCCTTTGGACCACCGGTCCGCAAAATTATTCTCGAGATTGAACCTTCTGCCAAAGATCGCCTGCCAAAGCGTCAAAGTAAAACCGTCAAACCAAAACGGCCGGTAAAGAAGGCTAAAACGGCGCTGAAGAAACCCAAAAAGGGAACCAAACCAAAGACCGTCAAGAAGAAGGTCACCGTCAAAAAGAAGAAGGCGTCAACCGCGTCAAAAAAACCTGCCCGGGTAAAAACAAAAAAGCGAGCCACCGTCAAAAAGGTCAAGAAAAAAGTGGCCACCAAACGCGGCGCTAAACGAAAGCCAAAATAGGAGATTTCGACGATCATGCGGCCGCTCAGCAAAGTTGCTCCGGATTGGTGGGATTACACGACACTGGACGACGAGTTGCTCGACGACGCCGCTCGCCTGACTGCCGACGACTTGCTGGGACTCTCGCGGGAGGGATTTTCAGTTCGTTTCTACGACACGGTCGAAGATTTCTATCTGGCCGAGGCACTGGAGTACATCGACGCCTGGCGACAGGCCACCGAATCGCAACCGGCCGGAATCTGTGGCCCAATCGGTCCAACCGAACAACTGCCTCTGGCCGCGCGGCTGGTCAACGCATTAGAAATCGACCTGCGTCACGCCCATTTCTGGGGCATGGATGAGTGGGTACTCGACGACCGCGAAGTACCGGAGGGATTTTCGCTCAGTTTTGCTCGAGCCGATCGCGAGCTGCTATTTAATCGCGTTCGTCCGGAACTGCAAATGCCCGAGTCCAACATCCACTTTCCGAAAGCGGATCCTACGGAGTACATCGCCTCATGGGAGTCGGCCCGCTGCGTGGTGATGCAAGGTGGACAGGGCGAAGTGAAACACTGGGCATTCAACGATCCGCCAAGGCGGGAGGGTGATTGGAGCGACTCGCCTCCACCGCCGGAACAATACCGCCAACTCGCCACCCGAGTCGTGGACTTGCACCCCATGACATTAATCCAAAATGCGAGAACGTCCGGCGGCGGTGTCGTCACCGGCGTCCCAACCCGTGCGGTAACGGTCGGCCCGGTCGAAACTTGGCAAGCCGAAAAAGTCTCGATTTGGCAAGCCGGCCAACATGACAACGCCTTCGGTCAACGACTCACCGCCCTCATGATTTCAAAAAAGATTCCCGACACGGCCGTTCCCATGTCGCTGCTGGCCGATCATCCCAACGTGCAATTTAATTATCTACGCAGCGGCATCGGCGTGTGCACCGCCGAAATGCACTAAACCGCTTGGAGCCCAAACGGCTCATTGCCACGTGCCCAATGAAAACTGTTTTCGCCATTGCCGCCCATCCTGACGACATCGAATTTCTGATGTCCGGCACATTGATGTTACTGAAAGAAGCGGGCTATACCGTCCATTATATGAATGTTGCCAATGGCTGTTGTGGTACGACCGAATACGACCGAGAAACCATCGCTCAAATCCGATGCGAAGAGGGCCGGGCTGCCGCCGAAAATATCGGGGCGGTTTTTCACGACAGCATTTGCAACGATTTGGAGATTTTCTACGACCGGGTAACTCTTGCCAAATTGACTGCCATCGTGCGTGAAGTCGCTCCGGAGATCCTCCTAACACACTCGCCGGTCGATTACATGGAGGACCACACCAACACATGCCGGTTGTCCGTAACGGCGGCCTTCTGCAGGGGCATGCCAAATTTTCCGGTTGAACCACCGACTCCCACGAATGATCACGCCGTAACGGTTTACCATGCCCAGCCATACTTCAATCGCGACCCGTTGCGGACCGTTGTCCGGCCTGATTTCTACGTTGATGTCACGGATCTAATCGAACGCAAGACGGAGATGCTCTGCCATCACAAGAGCCAAAAGAACTGGCTGGACGAGAGCCAGGGCGTCGATTCGTATCTCAACACACTACGCGAGTTGAACGCTGAGATCGGTCAAATGTCCGGAAAGTTTCAATACGCCGAGGGCTGGCGGCGACATTTACATATCGGATTTTGTGACGAAGAAGACGATCCCCTGACCACAGAACTGGCCGCTCGATTGATTCTTGACCAATCCGACGAATGAACCGTTAATTTTCCCCCACCCGCTTAAGTTGCGCCCGGGCGGCATGAATCGCGCCGGTTATAATTGGGGCTGGAGACTGTCATGACGACACGCATTTATTTTTTCACCCTGGCTTTGACTTTGGCGCTGACGTGTTGGCTAGGCCTAACCGACTCGTTCGCCGCCAAACCCGTTGACAATGTGTTGGATCGGATTCGCGATTTCTACGATGTTGCTTCTGACCAGGTTGCGGTGGAAGCCTTCCGAGTCGAGTCCGACAAGGACCGAGTACATTCAGCCGCCCTCTATGCAGCGGCGCGACTTTACGAACGCAAGAAAGAGTTGCCGAAAGCGCTGCGACTGTATCAACGGTCCGCGCGATACGGAGAAGGGAATCTCAAAGCGGTGCGCCGCGCCATCGTTCTGGCACGACAACAAAATCGTCACGGCGAAACGGCCCGTTACGCCACATTGCTCGTCCGCCGGGATCTGTCTGACTCACTGAGTATCCTTCGCGCATTCGTCTATTCACGAGAGCGGGGCGAAAACGGCAAAGCGCTGCAGCTTTACGAACGGGCGTTGACAGACGGTCATCCCAACAACCGCGAACCTGCATGGATCGAAATCCACAAGTTGGCGGGGCAAGTCTATTTGTCGGAGGAAAAGTACACGCAAGCCGCCAACGCGCTGGCCGTTATCGAGAAGATTTTTTCCAAACCGGATGCGTTTGGACTCGACAAGCAGACCGTTAAATTGCTTAAGGGCAACGATCCCGCAGCTCTGTACCGAGTCATCGCCGAAGCTTATCTGAAGGCAGAACAGTTCGAACAAGCGAAAACGGCTTTCGAAAAGGCCGAAGAGGAATCGCCGAATCCGGGACGAAAACTCTTTTTCGATGCGCGGCTTCACCTGGCCACCGGCGAACTCCAACACGTACACCAAAAACTCCAGGAGTATTTTGACGCCAAATTTTCAGATCAAGGTAGCGGCCCTTATGCGTTGCTGGAAGAACTGCTCGAAAAAGAGAAAAAGCAAGAAACATTAAACGAACGGCTCGAAAAAATCATTGATGCCGACCCAGATAACGCCGCAGCCGCCTATTATTTGGCGGACAAGCATTTGGCCGGAAAGCGATGGGAAGATGCTCGCTCCTTGTTCGAAAAACATTTTAATGAAAAGCCCCAGGCCCGCGCGTTCCGCGGTTTGACGCTGATTCACCACAAGACAAATAATCCTAAAGGGTTTTTGGACACCGTCGGCGAGTTGGTCGACCGCGTGATGTCGCTTTCGGCCGTCAAAAGTGAAGCTCAGGCAGTCGCCATGGACGAAGAGTTTTTTAAGTCCGTCCTGGACGAAGCAAACTGCCGCGCGGCGAACCAGCCCAATGGCGCGAAATTCAATATGACGTTCGCCGTTGCCGAAATTGCCGCCGAAGTGAAGCGATGGGATACGGCCAAAAAATTCTACGAACTCGCCTGCACGGCCGATCCCACAAAGAAGGCCGCGATTTACGAAGTCTGGGGAATGCACCTAATTGGCGGCGAGCAGTACGCGCTCGCCGGCGAAGTATTTCGTCGTGCGATCGACGAAAATGTCGCGGCGGACGACAAGCCGATCTTTCGACACTACCTAGCCGGCTCGCTGGCAATGCAAGACAAGCACGACGAAGCACTTGATGCCGCGCGGCAAGCGGCCAGAAAGGCGCCCGACTCACCCGAGTTTCTCGCACGCGTAGCGTGGATTCTGTATCGGGCAAAACGGCTCGATGAAGCGCGTGGCATCTATTCTGATTTAGTCAAACAGTTTGATCAGGAATTTGGCAGAACGGGTGTCCGCGATATCTTGCGGGAGTCGAGATTAACACTCTCCCATCTTCACGCTCTGAAAGAGAATCACGACATCGCAGAAGAACTCCTTGAGGAGGTACTCGACGAGTATCCCTTAGACATCGGTGCCTACAACGACTTGGGATATCTCTGGGCGGATCGCGGCGTACATTTGAATCGCGCCTTGAATATGGTCCGAGCGGCGTGCAAAGCCGAACCAGAAAACCACGCATACCGCGATAGCCTGGGTTGGGTACTGTATCGTCTGGAGCGATACGAGGAAGCCAAAAAGGAGCTGGAGTTCGCCGCGGACGACGAAGAGCCAGATGGCGTCATTCTAGATCACCTTGGCGACGTCCACGACAAACTGGGCGACAAGAATGCCGCCAGAAAATATTGGCAGCGAGCGGTTAAGGCATTTAAAAAGGCGGACGACAAAGAAACGGCCCAAAAAGTCCAAAAAAAACTCAACGGAAAAGGCCGTTAAACTGCATCGCCAACGAGCCCCGAAAAGAAGTGCGTACCCGGATTTTGGGTTGTGTCCCGTTTCGGCTGCTGCCCTCCGCAGTTAAGCGAATCCACGATCGGTTCGGGGCGTGAACGAGCGGCCAGAATCCGAACCTTCCAAGCTATCAAATCTACATCCGAAAAACTTGAGACGCCGAAGTCGGCACGTCTAGCGGCATCGCCACAGCAGCTCGTCGTCGATCTGCAAGGCGGCCTGCACGTCTTTGATTTCCGATTTAAACCTCTTGGCGTCTGCCGGATACCCGGCCGTCGCCCGTAAATCGGGAATCTGCAGCCGCCAGAAGTCGTTCAGCGCCATCATGGCTAATTCTCGTAGATATTTTGACGTCATCGATGCCAGCGCCGCTGGAAGAAATGACTCGCCACGGCTCTGAAAACGAATTTCAACGCGCTGCGCCGACGGTCCCCAGCGATAAACACTCTGCGGCCGGCTCTCGCCGTAAATCTCGATCAGATACTCGGGGAAATGCTCTTGGAGCTGGTCCGCGTATCGATTCCGACCACCGTGTTTGTCACAAACCACCAGTGTCGGCTCGGCAGCAGTGTGCTCAAAGATGTCACTTAGCAGTTCCAGTGTCAAACGCGTCAACGCTGCTCCTTTGCTGCCAAATTGCGACACGAGCTCGTTGAATTGTCGCGGAAAGACGGCGACACTTTTCATCGCAACGATCCGCGCGCCCGTACGACCGGTGACAGATTGAAAGTTATCGGACCTCTGCGCCAGCACCGGCAACTCAGCGTCGACTGGCAAATCGACCGAATAGTTTTCATACCAAGGCACCGCTTGCAGGTGAGCCCCCGTCGCGCCGGCCAACGACTCCCACACGTCCCGCCAGACACGGACTTTCTGCCGGCAGGCGGCGAGCGCGGACAACACGCCATACTCGAGCTCCGCCATCCCGCCACCGGACTTGTATAGTATTTTTGAATCCGCAATCGCGATCCGCGGGTCGTCTACCGCGCGAATTGCCTTACTTACAACGGCGGCCCGCAGTTGGGAATACAAATCGCATTCAGCCGGCTCTTTATCCGTCCACCAAGCGGTTGCAGATATGATTAGCGGGCCAAGATTCGGCCCGTAACCTGCTTCATCAACACCAACGAGATACGGCATAGAATTCGTTCAACCGGTTATTCGAATTTAACGTACCCAAATCCTTCTGGCAAAATATCGGGTCCGGCAGGTTGTGTCCATGACTGAAAACCAACTCGCGGCACGATCCGCTGGATACCGACCGCCCACGCCGACTTCGTTTGTGGATTTCTGCTGGTCAGTTCTCTGAATGGGATAGCGGCCTCGCACGTCCAATGCTCGTCGTCGGCAGCGGCCGCGACAAACCACTTAGGATTCCAGGCAGCGACCGAGCCGCAAGCGTCATACGTCCAACCACGGTGGTCAATCACCAAACGATAATACGTTGTCCAGTCGCGATCGAGATCAATCAATAATTCAATCCGGTCGCGCGAGGCCAAATTGGCATCGCGGGTGCGAGGCTTTTTCGTTGTTGGGTAGTCCGTACCGGACGATTTGCGGCATTTGGCGGCGATATAGAGAAAAGCATCGTCGTAGGCGAGACGAACGGTCGCCGGCCACCCGTCGTCGTCGTTGTGACCGCTGTATAGCCGGGCCGTCTGTAGATTGGCCCCGGTCGAACTATGCTCCAACTCCATCTTCCAACACGGATCGGACAACTGGCCGTCCAGCAGCGGCTTGCCGTCCGCGCGTCGGCAGACAACGGTCATTGTTCTTGCTGGCGCCGCCGGACCCGGCGTCTCTCTGCCCGAAATCCGCTGCATTTCGTCGGTCGCATGTTGCCACCAGGCGTCCCGGTCCCGCGTCAACTGAACACCTCGGTAAATCCGTTCGGCTTGGCGCGACTTGTTTTGGCGTCGCCAAACGGACGCCAGAGGAAAACGCACAAACGGTTCGCCGTGAAGCAAAATGTTCTTTTTCTGGATCTTTGCCGCCCACGCTATTGCCTGCTGATCGGCAGCTTGCGACCGGCTTTCAATCCCGGCGGTATTTTTCGGTCGTTCGACTCGGCTACTTTCCAGGTCCAGAGAATCGGCCC
>JAYZEI010000112.1:0-4112 GCA_036337375.1 Planctomycetota bacterium
GAGCGATCACGCAGTTGCGGGCGAACGTGCCAGGCTTTTTTGCGTCGGGACCGTACATGTCCATCACCGCAGTAGTCTCATCCGACAAGTCCGTGAGTTCGGGCACGGACGCTTGCATACGAAACGCCATTTCGTACTGAGCGATACGAGTCTTGGTCTCTGGATCGCCAAATTTGTCGAAATGTTCATCGTTAATCTTAGCGACGCCGTCCAGCATGCGGCGACGCATTTCGCGGTCGACACCGGCCGGGTTCTTGAGGTACAGCACCGGGTCGCTACCGCCGCGGAATTTGGCGCCCTGGTGTTTCGATGGCAGAAAGCCTGCGCCCCATAGCCGCTCGTACAACGCCTGCTTGCCGCCCGGCCCGCGCGATATCATCACCACATAGGCCGGTAATTCGCTGTTCGGGCTGCCGAGCCCGTAGCTGATCCACGCGCCGAGGCTGGCCTTGCCTGGCTGCTGTGCGCCGGTGTTGATAAACGTAATCGCCGGATCGTGGTTAATGGCCTCGGTGTTGACCGATTTGATGATTGCGATGTCGTCGACTATTTCGGCGATGTGCGGTAGCAGTTCGCTGACGTATGTTCCATGCTTTCCGTGTTTCTCGAACTTGAACATCGGCGCGACGCACGGGAATGACTTCTGGCCCGATGTCATGCCCGTGATCCGCTGACCCATTCGTACCGAGGCGGGCAGTTCATTGCCATGAATCTGCCTGAGCTCCGGCTTGTAGTCGAACGTGTCGATGTGCGACGGTCCGCCTGCCATAAACAGATAGCTCACGCGTTTGGCTTGGGGGGCGAAGTGGGGCAGTCCCGGAAGTCCTTGCGGCACTGAAGCGGCAATTTGTGGAGCGGCCAGCGCCGAAGTGCCGCAACCAGCCAACCACGCCAGCGCAGCAGCGCCCATCGGCCGCGCGCTATTGGCCAGCAATTGACGTCGATTGAGTTCTTGTTGGTATTCTTCAAGCGGATTCATCGCATTACCCCCTTGTAAGCGTTTCATCTAAATTCAAAATCATGCTCGTGACGATGGTCATGGCGGCATGTTCGTTGGTATCGATCTTCTCGTCTCGCTTTGATTCACCACTGGCGAGGAATTGCTTGGCACGATCGGGGGCGGCTTGAAACACTTTGAGTTCAACACCGTAGATTTCTTCAAGCAATTTTAAGGTGCGAGGCGTCGGCGTGACGCCGGTGGCAAGTCGATAGGCGTGCGCGATCCTAGTGCCCAACGTGTCGCCGCCTTCGTGGATACTGCGTTCGGCCAGTTTTCGTGCGGCTTCGACAAACTGCACGTCGTTCAGCGTAACCAAGGCCTGCATCGGCGTGTTGGTCCGCGAACGACGCATCTGACATTTGTCGCGGGTCGGTGCGTCGAACAGGGCCATGCTCGGCGGCGGTGCCGAACGTTTCCAGTAAATGTACATGCTACGACGAAAGAGCTTGTCGCCGGTGTCCTGAGTAAAACGCAGCCCGGTGTTGATACTCACTTCGTTCCACAAGCCGGGCGGTTGATACGGCTTCACACTGGGACCGCCGATCGTCGGAACCAACAGCCCCGAGACGGCCAAGGCATTGTCGCGAACGAACTCGCCTTGCAAGCGGAATCGTGCACCGCGCGAGAGCAATCGGTTTTCCGGGTCGGCGGCAAGCCGCTTGACGTCGACGCGCGACGACTGCCGGTAGGTGTGCGACATCACCATTTGCTTGATTGTTCGTTTGATATCCCAGCCGTTTTCGGCGAAGTCGACAGCCAACCAATCGAGCAGCGCCGGATGACTGGGCCATTCGCCTTGCGAACCAAAGTCTTCGACGGTCTTCACGATGCCCGTGCCGAACAGCATATACCAGTAGCGATTCACCGCGACGCGCGCCGTGAGCGGGTGCGCGGGGTCGAACAGCCAGCGGGCCATCGTCAGGCGATTCTTGGGGGCACCATCGGGAATCGCTGGAAAAACGGCCGGCACGGCGGGTTCGACAGGATTGTCTTTGAGCGGTTGTCCGTAGTTTCCGCGATTGAGCACGTAGGTCATCCGAGGTGTGGTCACGTCCTTCATGACCATCACCGTCGTCAGCGGTTTCTCCGCTGCTGCGAGGTCCGCCTTCAATGCGTTGACTTGTTTGGTTAGTTCCTGATACGGTTTGTCGTGGTTGGCAAAGTAATGCTTCTTGAGTGCCGCGAGTTTCTTGGCGTCGCCACTTTCGGCTGCTGCAAGCAGGCCACCGAGCGGATTCGTGCCAGCGAGTGCGGCGACTTCTGCCGGCGTAAGCGTTCGCGGATAAATTCGCACATCGTCGACCGCACCACCGAATTGAGCGCTCGTGCTACGGCGTCCGACGTAAAGCGGCGTCTGGCTGCGAATCGAGCCGGTCAAGCGATCTTGTTCGATCGTCCATGGTTGCGCCTGGCCATCGAAATAGATTTTGATCCCGGCGGCCTTACGCGACCCGTCGTACGTCACAAAAACGTGTTGCCAGACATTTGGCTTCAATTTAGAGTTCGTGTTTACTTTGACTGCGTTGGTGGGCCACTGATCAATCAAATGGACGGCCACTGTTTTGTTGGTTACGTAGAGATCATAGCCCCGAAATGCCCGCTTATCGTCCATGCGGCCGATCGGAACGCCGGTCACTTTCGTATCGGGCTTGATCCATGCTCCGTAAGAAAATGCATCGGTGCTCTCAAAATCACCAAGTTTGCCGAGGTCAATAAAATTTGTGCGGTCGATGAAGAACGCTTTGCTGCTCTTTCCGTCGACCCACGTCGACTTGCCATGCACCTTCCCTTTTTGTTTCGTATCGATGGAGCATAGCACCACGTCGCCTTGGCCCTCGTCGAGCGTGAAATGCACGGACATATCGTTGGGTGGGGTTGGTTCGTCAGTACTCCCTGCCCGTGCTTTGGCGAGCCATGCGTTGTAGTCAGCGTCTGCATTCTGCATGCGCGCGGGAAGTTGCGGTTCGATCTTGGCCAATTGCGTGCGGAGTGTATCTTTTTTGGCGAGTAGCACGGGGTCCGGCGCACCGACGACGGGCGCCTGATTGCCCTTGCGAGTTTGCATTCCGGGGTCCGACGCTTGATTGAAGTATGCGTAGAATTGGTAGTATTCTTTCTGCGAGATAGGATCGAACTTGTGGTTATGGCATTGGGCACATTCGATGGTCAGGCCCAGCCAGACCATCGATGTGGTCTTAACGCGATCGATGGCGTATTCGACGCGAAACTCTTCAGCAATCGCGCCGCCTTCGTCGGTTGTGGCGTTGTTACGATTGAACGCGGTGGCGACTTGCTGCATGACCGTCGCGTTGGGTATCAGATCGCCGGCTAGTTGTTCGATCGAGAATTGGTCGAACGGCTTGTTTTCGTTGTAAGCGTTGATCACCCACTCGCGCCAACCCCACATATCGCGAGGGCCGTCGCCATGGAATACGCTCGTGTCGCCATAGCGAGCGGCGTCTAGCCAGGCAACCGTCATCCGCTCGCCAAAATGTTGGCTAGCCAATAATCGATCGACGGCCGTCTCGTAGGCGCTTGAGCTTTTGTCAGCCAGGAAGGCGTCTAGCTCCTGGAGCGTCGGCGGCAGGCCCGTCAGGTCGAAGGTCACACGGCGTAGGAGTCGCTCGCGAACGGCTTCGTCGTTTGGGATAAGACCTTTGTCTTCTAGCTTAGACAGAACAAACGCATCGATCGGATTCTTTATCCACGATTGCCTCTCGACGCTCGGCACAGCGGGCCTATTCGGACTGGTGAATGCCCAGTGGCCTTCGTACTTCGCGCCTTGGGTGATCCACGTTTTAAGCAAATCCAACTCCCCGGGCTTGACGGTGATGTTCGCTTTTGGCGGCGGCATCCGCTGATTGGGATCCGTCGAGATCAATCGCCGCCAGGCTTCGTTATTCCCGAGGTCGGTCTCGCCAAACGCTTCGGTGATTCCATCCTCGACATCCAGCCGTAGATCAGCCTTGCGATGTTCTTGATCCGGCCCGTGGCACTGATAGCAATTGGCGGACAGGATCGGCAGGATGTCGCGGTTAAACGACAACTCGCCATCAGCGGCTGTCGCCTCGCTACCGATCAACAATGTCGGGCTGGCGATCAGAAAAGTAGA
>JAYZEI010000113.1:0-13532 GCA_036337375.1 Planctomycetota bacterium
GCCGGTCAACGAGGCCTGAACGGCGATCTCGGCCGTTTCTAGATCGCGAATTTCGCCCACGAGAATTTTATCCGGATCCTGACGCAGAATCGCACGGAGGCAGTTGGCAAACGTATTGCCAACCGCCGAGTCGATCGCGCATTGGACGATACCCTCGATATCGTACTCGACGGGATCTTCGGTTGTGATTAGTTTATCTTCGATGTTGTTCAGTTCGACCAGAGCCGCATACAGCGTCGTTGTTTTTCCGGAGCCGGTCGGGCCCGTCACCAGGATGATGCCGTTCGGCTTGTTGATCCGCTCGCGAAACGGTTCGATGACGTTTGGCGGCAGGCCGAGGTTCACCAGGTCCAAGTCGACGTTGGTTCGGTCGAGAATTCGCAATACCACACTTTCGCCGAACATGGTCGGCAGTACGGCAACGCGAAGATCGACCGGATGGCCGCCAACGGCCAGCTCAATCCGACCGTCCTGCGGCAAGCGCCGTTCGGCAATATCCAGATTGGCCATAACCTTGATACGCGTCGTGATTGCAAAAGCCAAATGGCGCGGTGGCGGAACCATTTCGTACAAAACGCCATCGGCTTTGACGCGAATGCGAAACTCATCTTCAAACGGCTCAAAATGCAAGTCGCTGGCTCGGTCCTTGATCGCCAGCAGCAGTACCATATTGAGCAGTTTTCGCACCGGCGCGCTGTCGGCCAGTGCTTCGACACTGGTCAGATCGATGGGGCCATCGTTCGCCAGCGAGTCGGCGGCAGCCTGTAGATCGCCGTCGTCCTCCAAGTCAGCGACCAGACTTTCGAAACTTTCACTGGCCGTCGCGTAGTAGCGGTCGAGCGCCTTGACGATGTCGGATTCGGTGGACACGACGGGCCGAATCTCGTAGCCGAGAAACGTCCTCAACTCGTCAAGAATCGAAAGCTTCTGAGGATCGCACATGGCGATCGTCAGCACGTTATCTTCCTCGTTGAACGTAAGTGGGATGATCCGATAGAGCTGTGCCATCGGCTCCGTAATTTGGGCCAGCGTCTCCGGCGGGATCGCGAGTTCCTCGAGATTGACGACCTGCAGATTCATCTGCTCGGCAAGCGCCTGGGCGAGCTGTTCGTCATCGATCAAATCCATGTCGATGGCGATCTGCCCGATCAGCTCGCTCGGTCGATCGTGCTGCTCCATCAGCAACTGTTCGAGCTGGTCGTCGTCGATGAAACCTAGGTCTACCAGGATTTGTCCGAGTCGCCGAATTGCCATATTTTTTTGGGGCAGGGGAGAGTGAAGCGGTGACAGTTGCTGCTGACCACCGACCACCGACCGCTGACCACTACTCCTATTCTTCGTCGATTTCTTCTTCCAAAACTCCGCGTTCGGCCGCTGCGATCTTCTTGGCCAAATCGGCTGCGTCTTGGGCCTTGGCCATCACATCTTCGCGCGAACACTTGTTCGTGTGCCACAGATCAAACAGCGCGTCGTCCAGCAATTGCATGCCGTGCTTTTGGCCGGTCTGAATCGCGGAGTTAATACGGAAGGTCTTATTTTCGCGGATCAGGTTCTGGATGGCCGGTGTGTTCACCAACATCTCATAGGCGGCAACGCGGCCGCCGCCGATCTTGGGCAACAGTGCCTGTGACAGCACACCGATGACCGAGACGGACAACTGCGTACGAATCTGCTCCTGCTGGTTTGTCGGAAACGCATCGATGATGCGGTTGACCGTACCTTGGGCACCGGTGGTATGTAACGTGCCGAACACGACGTGGCCGGTTTCCGCGGCACTAATCGCCGATTCGATCGTTTCCAGGTCGCGCAATTCGCCGACCAGGATGACGTCCGGATCCTGGCGCAATCCGCGGCGTATGGCTTCGGCAAAATTGGGTACGTCCACCCCGACTTCGCGCTGGTTTACCGTCGATCGTTTGTGCTGATGGACAAATTCGATCGGATCCTCGATCGTGATGATGTGGTGATCCTCGTTTTCGTTGATGAAATTAATCATGCTGGCCAGAGTGGTACTTTTTCCGGAACCGGTGGGGCCGGTCACCAGAAATAATCCACGCGGGCGCATGCACAGGTGCGTACAGACCTTTGGCAAGCCAAGTTGTTCCATCGTCAGCAGCGTGTTGGGAATCTGGCGGAGGACCATGGCCACGTTGCCCCGCTGCTTGAAGACCGAAACGCGAAATCGCGTGTCCTCACCGAACGAAAAACCAAAGTCCGCGCTGCCAACTTCTTGAAGCTCGTTTTGCATGCGGTCGGGCGTGACGCTCTTCATCAGAGCAACCGTGTCTTCCGAGTCCAACACCTTGGTTTCCAGCTTCCGCAGGCTGCCGTCGATGCGAAAGACGGGTGGTTGGCCTACAGTAATATGGATATCGCTGGCGTTTTGTTTGACGCACGCCGCCAGGAGTTTTTCGATTAGGATCGTAGCCACGTGTCTGTCCTTGGTTGCCGGTCGGGAGGCTGGGCCTTTTATTATTCTTCGTTTTGTTTGGAGACGCGGAAGACTTCGTCTAGCGTGGTAATGCCGCTTAAGACCTTGGAAATGCCGTCGGTGTACAGCGTGTCGAGGCCTTCTTGGATTGCCATCTTGCGAATGTCCTGCGTCGCTGCGCTGTCGAATGCCAATTCCCGCAGCTTGGGCGTCATGATCATCAGTTCGTAAATGCCGAGACGACCGCGGTAGCCACTTTTTTGACAGTGACCGCACCCTTTGCCCTTCGTGAAGGTCGCGTTTTTTGCCATTTCGGACGTGATGCCGGCGGAGTCTAAAAGCGTTTGGCTCGGCTTGAACGGCGACTTGCACTTGGTGCAGACCACGCGGACCAAACGCTGGGCGAGCACGGCGAGGATACTGCTGGCGACCAGATACGGCGGGACGCCCATGTCGATCAACCGCGTAATTGCGCTGGGGGCGTCGTTTGTGTGCAAAGTGCTGAAGACAAGGTGGCCGGTCAGCGACGCTTGAATTCCCATTTCGGCGGTTTCCGAGTCGCGCATTTCGCCAACCAGGATGATATTGGGAGCTTGCCGCAAAAGGGCGCGAACGATGCGGGCGAAATCGAGCCCGATGCTGTGTTTCACCTCAACCTGATTAATTCCGGGTAGGTAGTACTCGACAGGATCCTCGGCCGTGATGATCTTGCGGTCCGGACTGTTCAGCTCATTCAAGGCGGCGTAGAGCGTTGTCGTTTTTCCCGATCCGGTCGGCCCGGTGACGAGGAAAATCCCGTTTGGTCGCTTAATCAGACCGGCAAATGTTTGAAAGGCTTTTTCCGACAAACCCAATTGCCGCACGCCGATTTTGATATTGTCCTTGTCCAGCAAACGCATGACACACGACTGGCCGTGGTTGGTGGGCAGCATGCTGACCCGCAAGTCCAACTCCTTTTCTCCTACGGTCACTTTGATTCGACCGTCCTGAGTCCTCCGCCGCTCGGCGATGTCCATGCGGGCCATGATTTTGAAACGGGAAAGCAACGCGCCCAATAGGCGTCGAGGTGTGCTGTCGCGTTCGACCAGGATACCATCGATGCGGTAACGGATACGGACTTTGTCTTCAAAGGGCTCAACGTGAATGTCCGAAGCCCGCAGTTGAACCGCTTCATTGATGATCAAGCTGGCTAACTTGACGATCGGCGCACTGCTCTCGTCGAGTTCATCGTCATCGGCTCCCTGCATGGGATCCGTTTCCGTGAAATCGATCGCCGTATCGGTAAACTCCTGCAACATCGAATCGGCGCTTTCGCCGTCGACTGCGCCGTAGTACTGATTGATGCCGGCCAAAATAGCATCGCGGGGCGCCAGGATAATCTCGATTTTCCGGTTAAGGATGAATCGTAGTTTGTCGAACGTGTCTAAGTCGAGCGGATCGCTGACAATCACTCGTAGCGAATCGTCTTCTTCCGCCATCGGCAAGATCACGTTTTCCCGCGCGACAGACTCGGGCACGAGTTCCACCACGTTTGGAGGAATCGAGATCTCTTCTAAATTGACGAAATTGAGATGATGTTCCTCCGCGACGGCCCGCATCACTTCGTCGCCAGTTGCGTAGCCCAACCGTACCAGCGATTCCGCGACACTGCTGCCCGACGCGCGGGCCATCTCGTCCGCTTCAGACAGTTGGTCCTGGCTGATGACGCCCTGACGCATCAAAATCTCGGTAAAGTTACCCATGCTGGTCGACATTGCATTCCTTAACGGTCGGGTCAGATCGTTCGTCGCACCGCGATCCTGGATCTAGGTTGAGAGCGCGTTCCGTACATATTCCGATCGACGAGTCGTATCGCGTGCCTCTTCTCACGGAACGACGGCTAATAGGGCCCGTTTCGGGGAAAACCCCCCACCCATTTCGACAGGCGAATGCCTCCCGATCCACCGGAAAACCCTAACTTTCCTAGGGTAGTCGACCGGCTTAGAAACTGTCAACTAGCTGAGCAGCTGAGGCCGTTATGGGGTCAGTTTGATGGGCACACGGTCAATTTTTGCCGCCAGAATAAAGTCGTTTTCTGAGAGCCCTCCAATCGCGTGGGTCCACAGCTCAACAGACACGTTTCGGTACCCTTCGATATGCAAATCCGGGTGGTGCCCGTCGTTTTCGGCGATTTCTGCCACGGCGTTGAAAAAATCCATGCCAGCCATAAAGTGTTTAACAGTCCAGTCTTTGCGAATCCGCTGTCCGTCGCTTGAGAGATACCAGCCGTCGAGTTGATGGAGTTGAGCCAGCGATTGTTCCGCTGTATACGGCTCGACGCCACCCTCGCAGGGCAAGCATTTTTTCTTTGTAAGTTGTTCCGTTGACAGTGTTTCCACAGCAAATCCTCCGAAACGAGAAATTTTTTCGCCGAGCGTGCCGAGTCGCACGGCACGACATAATTATTTTGGCGGGTGGGTGAGGCGTCAACCAGTCTTAACATCGTGGTGGGATTCGGCCAGTCGTCCCTGTGTGGTTTACGGTCGGCATACGCCGGACTCCGGACGCACTTTTCTGGTGGCATCGAATGTCGAAGGCGGGCAGCATTGTCCGTTGCAAAAAGGGACGTCAGTCCGCCAAAATTGGAGTCCAGTTCACTACCGGTTCTGTTCGTAAGGGGAGCGTCACGTGAAATACGTAAAGTTCTATCGCTGCGTTTTGTTGCTGGCGGTGTGGGGATTCGCTGGACGTGAGGCGAATTCCTCACCGTCCGGTGATGGTGCGGCACCGTCGGCGGCAGAGAATTCTCAGGTGAAGCCGAACAAGGGTTCGGCAAGCACGCCCCAGCCGAATGACGACCGGCCAACCGCTCAAACTGCTGACGCCGATCCCGCTGCCCCGGTAAGAAAACTGACGGCCAAGGAAGTGGCAGACCTTTTTGCCGATGAAATCGGCACGTGGAAGATAAAGGGCCACACATTGCTACTGGTGCCAGACCCTGAAACCGGTCTACCTGGGAAACCGGTGGAGTTTGAAGACACCATGGAGATCCGATGGAAAGAAAAGGGGAAATCAATCGAGGCCAGGTTTAGCCCCACGATCGATGGGAAGAAAGTGCCCTGGGTCGGGCACAAGGAATACGATGCACAAGATGGGGTGTTCATCTGGCGCAGCAAAGGGGAGGGCTTGCCTGAGACCGTGTCGCGCGAGACCTACGATCCAAAAAATAAGATATACCGCGGGCAAGCGAGTTATCCGGATGGGGCCAAGGCAACCTCCACCTATGAGGTCATCAACAAGAATAAAGGACACTTAAAGGCCCAGGTTGAGGTTGAGGGCAAAGTTGTCTTTTCACGCGAAGCCGTTTTCACGCGGATGGAAGGGGACAATGGACTCGCCAAGCCCAAGGGACCGGACGCAGAATAAGCAACCCGTTTTTTGAGGAAGTCGGGCCGACTTACCCCCGGTTGGTTGTACCGCTCCGAGTGAGGGAATCGGGGTTCCGGGGTGGGAATGTGATCCGACGGCGTCAGCCTGGCGAAGCCCTGCAAAACACGCTTGACCCCCAGGGCGGCCGCTGGCGACTCTCCGACGCGGCGGACTAATACTTGGGCGTGGTGGCGAGATCGAGCGCCAAGAGAAGCAATAGCAGTGCGAATCCAAACCCAAAAATGCTCATTTGGTAGCTTCCCTCAATTACCTGCGGGAGTTGATCGGTGGAATCCCGTAACTTGAAAACGGTAGCGGCGTTGAGGAGTTAGTCGCCGTCCAGCCTGATTGCGTCACTGAGAATCTCGATTAGTTGTGGAAGTTTGTTGCAACCACAGCGGTGTAAACAGCTTGGGAGGTCTGCGAATTAGCGGCCAGACTGCGGTTCTGATCCGCCCAAGACACCCGCCGCCTGCTAAATGCCGTTGCCCGGCAGGTCGTCGGCCACTCCCGGGTAACACGTAATTGAGGGGGGCCTAGTTTTCGAGCGTGATTGCGAGCGGGTCCAGAACCCAGCCCGCCACCAGTCGGGCATCGTGGTCGAGCGTGGCGAGTTGTTCGTCAATCAACCGGGCCTCAACGGTTTTTTCGCCATGCTGAAGCACGTCGAGGCGATTGAAAGCGGCATTGTACAATCCTGAGACCACGTCCAGCCCATCCTCCCCGACGGCCGCCGCCACGGAGGATCGACGCGTGTCGATTTTCGGTTCCGCGACCCCCCGATCCTCGACCGATGGCTTGGGTTTCACCGCCAGTATAGCCGAATCGGGATCGGCAGCTTGCCGCCGAGATACTTTTGGACGGTTAGCGGTCGATCGTAAACCGTTGCTACTGTCCGTCGCGGAAATCCATAACGCCGCGTTCACCGCCATCAAAACCGCTGCGGCTACGGCCAGCGACCAAGTCCAACCGTGTCGTCGCCGCGCACCGCCGCGTTGCTGAGGACGAGGCTGATTTGCACGAACAGTTTCCATGATGCGGTCGTGCAAACTGGCGGAAAACGCCGGCCGGTCGCTGCGAGCTTCGCGCCGCAACTTTTCGGCGACTTGCCGGTCACGATCGTGCAGTTGATTAAACATCGACCAAAACTCCAAAAAATTCCGAACTAGGCGCTGTTCTTGGCCAGCACGGGAGCGGGCGCAAGCAGTTTGGATTTTAAACGTTCGACAAATGAGGGCTCAAAGTCGGCCGCCAGCAAGCGTCCGTCCAGCAACTCGGAATCTTGCAAAATCGGAACCAACTCCTGCCGCGCCCGAAACATCATAGTCTTGACGGCCACCCGCGAACGTCCGAGCACTCGGGAGATTTCAAGTACCGGCATCTCTTCGACGTAAAACAGCCAGAGCGCTGTGAACTTCGGCTCACTGAGTACGTCCGCCACTTGGCTCCACAGCCGTTGTCGTTGTTCGCGTGAGGACAGCATTGTTTGCGGTTCATTAGCCCGGCCTTGCATTTCACCGACGCTGTCAATCGATGCGCTGCGAGATTCCTGCTGGACACTTTGACGACGCAGATGATTGATGCAGAGTCGCCGCGCGATCGTAAACAGCCAGGTGCTGAATCGCCACTGCGGGCGATAGCGAGCCAAGTTCGCATAGGCCCGAACAAAGGCCTCCTGCGAGATATCCTCGGCGTCTTCGCGGCTTCCCGTACGTCGAGAGAGGAAATGAACCAGGGGAACCTGAAACCGCTGAACCAATTGTTCAAAGCTCGCGTCATCACCGCCGGCTGCCTGGAGTGCAAGCTCTTCGTCGCTGATTTGGTCGTAAACTTGATCGATCATCGGCGGTCGGCAAAGCCTTTCAGCGGCCCCGCGGATATGGGTTTGGCGAATTGTGTATTTGAATGTGTATTTGAACTTGCGCCCGCAGGATCGTTCGTCGTCTGGCCCGATTTATTGGCGCCACGTCCTCTTTTATTCAGTTGATTTTTAATGGCGGAAAGGATGTCGTCTCGCGAGGCACGCCACTGGGCGGTGACGGTCGCTCCCTCGGTCGAGATCATGAGGGCGCTGACAAGGCGGCGTGCGGTTTCGTCCGGAGCATTCAACGCCGCGATGCCGCGAAACCCTTCGACCACAGCCCGGCACTGCTTGGCGACATCGGGCGACGAGGCGACCATCGCGCCTTCAAAAAACAACTCGTCATCCGCACTTCCGGCGGCAACCGACAACGAACGCGCTTCTCGAATTATCTGCGAGTTAAAAGGCGTTTTCACTTCGTCCATACCGACAGCCCGACCGAGCGCGATTGTACCGCTGCCTGCCTTTCGGGCCAACGGCGAGTCCGCTGCAATCGTCCGGCCCCGTCCGGCCAGCAAGCCAATTGCGTCGGTCACATGAGTTTTGCTGCGGGACAGGACGATCGTGTTCCTATAAGTCGTACCGGAAATCACATGTTCGCCGTCGCGTCCTCTTTCCATGGTCCAGGAATAAATCGTCTGGCCCTCGTGCACCGATGCCAAATGGTCGGGCCGTCGTTCTTTGAGCTGCTCGATCAGCCGCCCCGCATCCAGGTCATTGACGTCGATCAGCATGACCCCGTCTTTTCCCGCAAACCGGGTGTCATACACCGTCACATTCAAAACGTCGCGAGTCGGATCAATGCCGATGTTATCCTCGATCTTTTGTAACTGTGCTCGAGCCGGCTCAAGCCCGGCCGGAAACAGGCCCCCCACGTCTTCGAGGAGGCCGCTTGCTTGAAGCGCCGCCATGTCGAAGTGAATTACCCATTTGGCGTCCGCCGGCAGTCGGCTGGGGTCCAACGGCGCAGCGACTGCGCCGCTGGAAGTTAGCGCCATCAGTATCGAAATTGTAATCCAGAGACGGTTCATACGTTTTAGCACCTTGGGTGCAAGCAGGTTTCGATTCACCGGAGCCCGTGGGCCAATACAGTGCTTATACAAATCCCAGTGCCGGTTGGTTTCGCAGCGGTGCTGGCAGAACCGTGCCGCAACCGCGGCCAAGCAGGTAATTCTACAGTCTAATCCGCTGAATTCCCGGTGAAAAGCGATGTTTTCTGCTGATCGCGGGCAGATGCTGGCGACCGCCGAATTTGCTTGTTATATTCGCGCGGTAGATCGCAACGGGGCACAGGTGTGTTTAACCAAGAGATTGTTGACAGGTTACGGCTGGTTTGCCCCGAAAGCGGGCAACGGTTGTCGCTGGCCGAAGCGGGGATCGTTGACCGGCTTAATCGGGCGGTTGCCGCCGCCACGCTGAGCGATTTATCGGGCGCGGCGGTTGTGGAAAAAATGGATGCGGTTCTGCTAACCGAAGACGGCCGACGAGCGTACCCGGTAAGCGGAGAAATTCCACGGCTGATCTCCGCCGCCGCGATTGACCTGGAGCAACTGAACGGGCGAGGATCGCCATGACCATATTCAAAAAAATCATCGACGGTGAGATCCAGGCCGACATCGTTTACGAAGACGAACATTGTTTGGCGTTCCGCGACATCTCGCCACAGGCGCCCACGCACGTGCTGATCATTCCGCGCAAGGAGATTCCGTCGCTCGATGCGGTTGAAGACGAAGACCTGGAGTTGGTCGGCCACCTGCACCGAGTCATCCGCAATTTGGCCCGGCAATTTGAATTGAGCGGCGGCTACCGGGTCGTCGTCAACTGCGGCGCCGATGGTGGACAGACGGTCGACCATCTGCACTTTCACTTGTTGGCCGGACGCGCGATGAAGTGGCCGCCGGGGTAAAGATTAACGTAGTTTCAGGAAGCCTCATTCAATTGAAAAGGATCCGCATCATGTGTTTTGATCTACGGACATTCCGTCTCGTAACGGCCGTGTTTCTGTTCGTTGTTTCGGCTCCCTTTGTTGCTGCCGAGGAAGAAGCCGAGTGGAAGTCACTTTTTGATGGAAAGTCGCTCGACGGCTGGACGGCCTTGCCCGGTGGTCAGTGGACGGTCAAAGACGGCATTGTTCACGGCACGAGTCTGGCCAGCGAACGTCGCCACGGCATGTTGATCAGTAACAAGCAATATGGCGATTTTACCGCCCGCGTGGTTTACCGCGCGAACAAAGGCAACAGCGGCTTCTACTTTCGCGCCGAGCGAGTGAAAAGTGGCGTCAGCGTCAACGGGTTTCAGGCTGAAATCGATCCGAACAATGACGTGGGTGGCCTGTATGAAACCGGTGGCCGTGGCTGGGTCGTCAAGCCGAAGGCGGATTTCGTCAAAAAGTACTTCAAGCCGGGAGAGTGGAATGTGATGCTTGTTTCGGCTCATGGCCGCAGGATCATCGTTCACGTCAACGGCACAAAAACTGCTGAATTGCCTAACGACCGGGGCCGCACGAAGGGCTATTTTGGTTTACAGCTTCACGGCGGACAGGATATGGATGTAGAATTCAAGTCCGTTGAATTACTGGTGCCCGTTCAATGAGGACGGCTGGAAAAACACAAGTGCGAACCGCAGGCGAGTTGGGCCGGTGACTCGATTTTCGGTCCAGGGCGAACCCGCTAAGTTGCACGCCTGGCATGTACAATAAATAACAAATCCGACCGCCACATCCCGCAAAGGAGTGACCCATGTGCGAGCGCGAGACCGTCTGTGCCGACTGCGAGACCATTGAAGACCTCCAGGTTCCGCGGCGCGAATTTTTGAGAGTAGCGGCGGGTAGTACCGCCGCCGTGGCTGCCTCCGGCGCGATTGCCGGGGCGGACGACGCTAAGGCACCGGCCGAAAAGCGTAAGCCCAAACCGGCCGAGGCTCTGATCCGCGAGTTATATGAGACACTCTCGGCAGAGCAAAAAAAGACGCTCGTGCTGCCGTGGAATCACGGCGCCGATAAGCAGGGCGGCATGCCTGCGCGGCACGGCATGTACAATCGACCGTTTGCCGGCCAGAAAATTGGCGAGCACTATACCAAGGCTCAGCAAGAGCTCATCGACCGCACACTGCACGCCATTTGTGCGGATGAAGAGGGCTATATCAAGATCACGCGCAACCGGAGATTCGACGCCAGCAAGGCGTTTGAAAATTGCGGCAGCCACATCTTTGGCGAGCCGTCGGACGACAATAAGTTCGCCTGGCTCTTCACCAGCCATCACTTGACGGTCCGTTGCGATGGAAATTCCCAGCCGGGTGCCGCCTTCGGCGGCCCGATGTACTACGGGCACACGGCGCAGGGATACAGCAGCGGCAACGTTTATTTTTATCAGACGCAGCGGGTGCAGACACTGTTTGATGCGTTGGACGCCAAGCAGCGGAAAGGGGCAATTGCTCCGGATTCGCCGGGCGAGCAGGCGGCCTCGGTGAGTTTCCGACCCGAAGGCGAACCTCGTCCGGGTATCGCCTACGCCGACTTAAGCAAAGACCAGCGGTCTCTGGCCGAATCGGTGATGCGCGACATTCTTGCTCCGTTCCGTAAGGAAGACGCCGACGAGGTAATGCAGATCGTCAAGCAGAACGGCGGCATGGAGAAAATTCACTTCGGCTACCACAAAGACAGTAGCAGCAAGGAGGACGAAATCCG
Source organism: Planctomycetota bacterium (assembly GCA_036337375.1). Classification (GTDB taxonomy): domain Bacteria; phylum Planctomycetota; class Planctomycetia; order Pirellulales; family UBA7805; genus JAYZEI01. The sequence continues at coordinate 11,386 of JAYZEI010000113.1, forward strand.
CTGGCATTTCTGGCGGCTAGAGGGTCCCGGCTTTGTCTGGAATTTTCGCGTACTGCCCCATGTGCATTGCTACGTGAATATTGCCGCTGTGTAACGGCGAAATTGCGGCAGTTCCATCTTATTTTTCCAGCTGGCCGCGCAGCGAACCTACGGTGCTTAAAGGCGACAGCCGCAGCACGCCCGGCAGGATTCGAACCTGCAACCCTCGGTTCCGAAGACCGATGCGCTATCCAGTTGCGCCACGGGCGCTGAGAATCCGCGTAAGAATAAGACCTAGCTCATCGTTTTGCAACGGCGCGGGCTTTCCGTAGAATGGGATATGCTGCGGGATGGTGGGAATATGGCTTCGGCCTAGAATTGTGACAGTGTTCATTGATTCAATGCCGAAACTTAATTGGCCCGTGCGACCGTCTTGGAAACCCGACGCCTGGCGTTCATTTCTGGATATGTAGTGAAGATTACTTTTCGAGTTCTCGACGGCGCCGACCAGGGCCGCTCATATTTGGAGTTGAGCACGCCGATTACAATCGGTCGTGAAGAGGGAAACTCCATCCAGCTCAACGACGAGCGGGTCAGCCGTTTTCACGTCAAGATTCAGGCCGACGGCGACAAGATCATATTGACGGACCTGGAAAGCACCAACGGTACGAAAGTAAACGGTGAGGAAATCCGGCTGCGGATTTTGCGGTTCGGAGATTTAATCAGCATGGGCCGCTCGATCTTGCTTTACGGTTCCGAAGCGCAAATTGCCGGACGGCTGGCCGAGCTGCGCGGCGGCGATGTACCGAGCGATGTGACCATCGCGCCGGGCGACGTCGAGGCCGCCGGCCGCGCGGGTTCGTTGGACTTCGAATTGAATTGGGCTAATGACCCCGATATTCAGGCCACATTGCACACATTGCAACAGCCGGAGTTGCCCGAGGGCCTCAGCCCGGGACAAGCCGCACAGTTGTCGGAAATTCTGGAATATCTTCACATCAGGCTTGGTGATTTAATCGAGACGGTCCGTCAGGTGGACGAGGCTGCCGAGCGGATCACGTTAGACCAGCGCAACTGGCAAAAGTTGCTGGACCTGCAAGCTCGGCTAAGCGAGTATTTACGCGGCATTGCCGAACCACCGGAAGAATGATCCTGGCGGTCAATTGCCGCATTGTGGCCTGAAAAAATATTGTGGCCTAAAAAAAAATATCGTGGCCTGAAAAAAATACAGCCGCCGGCGAATGGTTCCGCCGACGGCTACTCCCTCCCGGTTGTCGTCGGCCGCGCCGCGTATTGGTTTTGTGAAGTTGCTAATCCGAGAATGCCGCATCGAACGCGATGTTGCTGGGTTCGAAGTCCCAACGCCTCACGTTTTCGCAAGCCTCTCTTGCGCCCGCTTCACGGTTCATGCGGGCGTCTTCCCATTCCACGGACAGCGGACCGTTGTAACCAATGTCGTTCAGCGCGCGGACGATTTCTTCAAAGTTTACACCACCGCGTCCCGGCGACCGAAAATCCCAGCCGCGACGCGCTTCACCAAAGTTCAAATGACTCGCCAGAATGCCGCTACGGCCGTCTAGTGTGACGATGGCGTCCTTGATATGTACGTGATAGATCCGATCCGGAAATGCGCGAATGAACTCGACCGGACAGACGCCCTGCCAATGCAGGTGGGACGGATCGAAGTTGAAACCGAATTCTTCGCGGTTGTCGACCGCGTCGAGCGCTCGCTGCGCGGTGTGGATGTCGAAGGCGATTTCCGTGGGATGTACTTCCAGCCCAAAGCGGACTCCGCATTCTCCGAAAACATCCAAAATAGGATTCCACATGTCCGCAAACTGCTTGAACCCGTCTTCGATCATCGATTCGGGAACCGGCGGAAATGAGTACAGGAGGTGCCAGATGCTTGAGCCGGTGAACCCGTTCACGATGTCAACACCCAATGTCTGCGCGGCGCGGGCCGTTGCCTTCATTTCTTCTGCGGCGCGCTGATTGACGCCGGCCGGGTCGCCGTCGCCCCAAACGTAGTCGGGCAGGATGCTCTTGTGCCGCTCGTCGATGATGTCGCAGACAGCCTGACCGGCCAAGTGATTACTGATGGCGAAGCACTGTAAATCGTGGCTTTCCAGCAAGTCTTTTTTGGCGGCACAGTATGCTTCGTCGGCCTT
>JAYZEI010000114.1:0-14063 GCA_036337375.1 Planctomycetota bacterium
TCTTTTCTTGATGTTCGCCGATGAGCCTGACGCGCGAAGAAATTGAAAAAGTTGCGCTGCTCGCGCGGCTGCGTCTGTCGCCCGACGAACTGGAAACGATGACGGTCCAGCTCAGCCAGATCGTCGAGTACGTAGAGCAGCTTTCCGAGTTGGATACTGAAAGTGTGCAGCCGATGGTGCACGCTATTGATGTCGCCAATGTCTTCGCTGGCGACGACGTTCGTCCGAGCTTCGAGCGGGATGAGATGCTTGGTAACGCTCCGAATCGCGACGAGGAATGTTATCTTGTGCCACCGGTGCTTGGGAGTTGAATGAGCGGTTATGTCGATCATCCACATGTCGGCAACCGAACTACTCGCTCGATTGGAGGCCGGCGAGCTGACCTCGGTCGAGGTCGTCCGCGCTTTTCTGGACCAGATCGAGTCGCACGACGCAGAGATCAAAGCGTTTATTCATGTGCACACCGATGCGGCGGTCGCCCGTGCCGAGGAAATCGACGGCCGCCGAGCGGCCGGCCAGCCGGTCGGTAAGCTGGGGGGGCTGCCGGTCGCGGTCAAGGACGTCGTTTGTATTCGCGATGAATTGACAACGTGCGCTTCCCGGATGCTGGAGGGCTTCCGTCCACCTTACGACGCGACCGTCGTCGAGAAATTACGGGCGGCCGGCGCCGTGCTGCTGGGCAAGACGAACATGGACGAGTTTGCGATGGGCGGCTCGTGCGAAAACTCGGCTTTTTTCCCGACCCACAATCCATGGGATACCGAACGAATTCCGGGAGGATCCAGCGGCGGGGCGGCAGCCTGCGTTGCTGCACGGATGGCGCCGCTTTCGATCGGTAGCGACACGGGGGGCTCGATCCGACAGCCGGCCGGGGCCTGTGGCGTCGTCGGCATGAAGCCGACCTACGGCCGCGTCAGCCGATACGGCTTAGTGGCGTTCGCCAGCAGCCTGGATCAGATCGGGCCGCTGGCTGCAACGGTCGAGGATGCGGCATTGTTGCTCGAAGTGATCGCGGGCCCTGACCCGCGAGATTCGACTTCAATCGACCAGGGCGTGCCGGCTTTTTCCGCGGCGGTGGCCAGACCGCTTGAGGGGCTGCGGTTAGGTCTCGTCCGTGAACATTTTGGTGAGGGTCTCGACGGCGAAGTCGAAGCGGCGGTCCGTGAGGCAATACGGGTTTACGAGGCGCTGGGCGCGACGATCAAAGATATTTCGCTGCCGCATAGCAAATATGCGATCGCGACCTACTATATTATCGCACCGTGTGAAGCGTCGAGTAATCTAGCCCGGTACGACGGCGCTCATTATGGCTATCGGACCAATTTGAAAGAGATGCGGGAAGACCCGGGCGGGTCGTTGGTCGGCATGTATCGGCAAACGCGGGCCGAAGGTTTCGGCGCGGAGGTTAAGCGCCGCGTCATGCTCGGCACCTACGCGCTGAGTGCCGGTTATTACGACGCGTATTATCTGAAGGCACTGAAAGTGCGGCGGCTGATTGCGCAGGATTACATCGATGCTTTCAAAGATGTCGATTTGATCCTCGGCCCGGTATCGCCGACACCGGCCTTCAAAATTGGCGACAAAATCAACGATCCATTGTCGATGTATTTGGTGGATCTTTATACGGTAAGTGCAAATTTGGCGGGTGTTGCGGGAATCTCGGTTCCGTGCGGTTTTAGTTCCGGCGGACTGCCGATCGGATTGCAACTGCAATCGCCGCCGCTGGAAGAAGAACGGCTGCTGCGGGCCGCCTACATGTTCCAACAGGCGACTGACTGGTATCGGCGGCGGCCGCCCTGCGTTGACGGACCGAATTGATATGGACACGTCTTACGAAATCGTCATCGGCCTGGAAGTGCACGTGCAACTTGCCACGAAAAGCAAGTTATTTTGCGGTTGCAGTGCGCAGTTCGGCGGTCTGCCAAACACGCAGACTTGCCCGGTTTGTACCGGCACGCCGGGCGCGCTGCCGGTGTTAAATCGCCAAGCTTACAAACTCTCCATGCGGACCGCGCTGGCATTGCAGTGTGAGATTCCGCGGTTCACCAAGTGGGACCGGAAACAATATTACTACCCCGATTTGCCGAAGGGCTACCAAATCAGTCAGTTCGACTTGCCGTTGTCGCAGGATGGCTATCTGGAAATCAGTGACTCAAAAGGCGCTTTTGAGCCGAAGCGGGTCGGCATCATTCGCGCCCATTTGGAAGAGGACGCCGGAAAGAGCCTGCATGACGAAGCCGCTGGAACCGCCGACAGCCGAATTGATCTGAATCGGTGTGGTACGCCTCTGTTGGAAATCGTAAGTGAACCCGACATGCGTTCGCCCGCGGAAGCTAGAGCCTATTTAACGGAGTTAAAACTTCTACTGACGTACCTGGACGTGTCGGATTGCAATATGCAGGAAGGCAGTTTGCGCGTAGACGCGAATGTCAATTTGCACATTGGCGAGGGCGACGGAAAAATCGCTACGCCGATTGTCGAAGTCAAAAACATGAACAGCTTTCGTGCTGTGGAGCGAGCGCTGGCTTATGAGGCCGATCGGCAATTTGACGAGTGGCAGGAGACAGGTCGCAAGCTTGGCGACCCGGGTGTGACCAAAGAAACGCGAGGGTGGGACGAGCCGTCGCAAACGACCCGCGCGCAGCGCGGCAAGGAAGAGTCGAGCGACTACCGCTATTTCCCCGACCCCGATCTCGTACCGGTGGTGGTGACCGACGAGGAGGTTGAAAAGACACGTGCCGAACTGGGGGAGCTGCCGGCGGCGTTGCGGGTACGCCTAGAGCAAACGCATGGCATCACGGCGTACGACAGCGATGTGCTGGTGAACCAGGGTCGGGATTTTGTCGATTACTTCGGGGAACTGGCCGACTCGATCGGCGACGGCAAGCAGGCCAGCAACTGGATGCAGCAGGATGTGCTGCAATACCTCAACGAGGGTGCCGGGTCGATTGAGCAGTATCCGGTTCGGGCGGCAGTGCTGGCCGAATTGCTGAAGCAGGTCAGCGGAGGTCAACTGACCCACAGTCGGGCCCGTGAGGTGCTTGCGGAAATGGTGGCAACCGGCAAGTCGGTCGCGGCCGTCATGCAGGCCATGGGAATCGAGCAGGTTGACGACAGTACGGTTGCCGATTTGTGCCGGCAACTGCTTGATGCCAACCCGCAAATCGTCGCTGATGTGCAAGGTGGAAAGATGCAGGCTGTCGGCGCGCTCATTGGCCAAGCCAAGAAGCAGAATCCCAACGTCAACCCGGGCCAAGTCCGGCAGCTCTGTTTGGAATTGATCAAAAAGATGTGACCCGTGGCCAACGCTGCTTTGAAGGCGGTCACTTTGAGACATCCTGCCGTATTGCGGAGAATGCAATTATGCCACGCAGGATCATTTCACTGACGACCGATTTCGGCACGGGCAGTCCCTACATCGCGGAGATGAAAGGCGTTATCTATTCGATCAACCCCAATGCGACAATTGTCGAAATTTCCCATGCTGTTGCCGCGCAGGACATTCGTCAGGGCGCACTCGTACTGCAAAATGCGACCCGCCGATTTCCAGCGGACACCATTCACATCGCGGTGATCGATCCCGGTGTCGGTACGAAGCGCGATATCGTTTACGCCCAATTCGGCAGTCAGCGATACATCGCCCCCGACAACGGTCTGCTAGACCGCTTGGCCGCCGAGGAGACTCTAAGTAGAATGGTCACTTTATCGAATCCGCAGTATTGGCTGCCTGAAGTCACATCAACGTTTCACGGGCGCGACATCATGGCGCCTGCGGCCGCCCATTTAAGTTTGGGGCTGGACCCAGCCGAGTTGGGCGATGAAAAATCGGAATTAGCTCGCCTGCACTGGCCGGAGGTTCAAGTCGTGCCCAACAAAGTTACCGGATCGGTTCAGTCGATCGATTCTTTTGGAAACTTGATTACCGACATTACGGAAGAAATACTGGCAGCCGCGCCGCGCGATGATTCGGTTCTGGTTCAGTGCGACGACCACCAGACCAACGGCATCTTTACGACCTATGCCGACCAACCGTCGATGACACTGATCGCCGTGATCGGATCCGGGGGGCAATTGGAATTGGCCGTCGTCGGTGATAGCGCCAAGATGATGCTCGGCGTCGCCGTGGGTACACCTGTGACGATTAGCTGGTAGAAATACCACCGGCTGTGGCGGTACTCGGATTTTCTGACGGGATGAATCGTCACATCCTCTACGGCAGGCGAGTCGTGCTGAGTTCCTTCGGGGAGACGGATGGTCAACGAACTTAAATATCTCCTGCTGCAGATCCGCAATCCCGGCGACCCAATGCAGTCGCAAGAGATGGCGTGCTTCTCGCGCGCACTCGGCTGCAACGCGGATCGGATCGATACCTGGGATTTGCTCAACTCGGCCCCGACACCGCGGGACTTCGACCGCTTTGACATGGTCTTGCTGGGCGGTAGCGGGCACTATTCGGCAGCGACCGAGGATTCGTGGATCGATCCCATTTTGGATTCGCTTCGGGAGATTCACCGGATGTCGAAGCCGGCATTCGCCTCGTGTTGGGGGTTCCAGGCGATGGCCCGGGCGCTGGGCGGCCGGGTTGTCAGGGATCCCGACCGCGCCGAACTCGGCACCCATCAGTTGCGGCTCACGGACGCGGGCAAGGTGGATCCTTTGTTCGCACCGTTGGGCGAGACGTTTGGCGGACAGATGGGCCACGAGGATCGTGTCGACATTTTGCCGAGCGATGCGGTGCTGCTGGCATCGACCGATGTCGTCGAAAATCAGGCTTATCGCTTTCAAGGCAAGCCGATTTACTGCACGCAATTTCATCCGGAGTTGAATCGCCACGACTTGATGGGGCGCGTGATGGCGTATCCGGAGTACATCCATCGTATCTGCGGCCTACCTCCAGAGCGTTTTGGTGAGTTGTTGTCGGATACGCTGGACACCGAATCGCTATTGCCGCGGTTTGTGGAGACTGTTTTTTCGTGATAACCAAGCTTCCGGCGACCGCCTGGCGGCTTGAACGGCGGTGTCGATCGCAAGTTTTTCAGGAAGTGGCAAACGGCTGCGGCAACCGATTGGTCTCTCGCCGCACCGGGCCCCCGCTGGGTGTCTCATGCGGGGTATCTTTCACTGAATTGCGTAAAGCCGTTCATAGGCTCGCAGGTAGAGCACGCCGTCGCTGATTGCGGGCGTGGCGTAAAACGTGCCGGGCAACTTGTTTGTGGACAGCACTTTTGCTTCGCTACCGGTCTGCATGACGGTGCAATTGCCTTCGATGCTCAGGCAGTACAATTTGCCATCACCGGCCACGATCGAGGCGTGAAATGGTCCCTTGCCGAGTCGTTCGGCCCAATCGGCTTTCCCGGTTGCCAGGTCGAGGCAGGTGACGATTCCCGCGTCGGCCAGGGCGTACACTTTGCCGCTGACGCAAACGGGCGATGCTGAATCGGGCGTCGATTTTCCGTGCTTCCACAGTTTTGCGGCACGCCCGTCGCCCTGCCCTGGACGCACGGCCATGAGGTGTCCTTTGCCGGCGCCGGCCGGGTTGCCCGACGTGGCCACGACAACGCCCTCCTCGGCGACCGCCGACGCGATGATCCGGCCATAGGGACTGTCGATCGTCAGCCCGTCGGTGATCCAGAGCTGTTTTCCGGTCAGCAGGCCGTAGGCGTTGACGTGGTCCGATCCGGTGACGACCAGTTGATCCCGGTTGTGGATATTCAGCACAACGGGTGTTGAATAGGCGTCCGGTCCGTCGTCCTTGGCGGGGAGTTTGCGGTCCGTTTTCCAGATCTCTTTGCCGGTTTTTTTATCCACGGCGACGACGTAGGACACGCCCTTGGTCATGCAGACGATGTAAACCGCGTTACCCCAGAGTCTCGGCGACGAACCCATGCCGAAGGTGATGTTGTATTTGCCGTAATCGGACACCAAATCGCGGCGCCATTTCATTTCGCCGGTGCCGGCGTCGATGCAGACCAACAGGCCCGTGCCGAAGAACGCCCAAATATTGTCCTCGTCACTAACCGGTGACGGCGTGGCGGCATTGTGTCGATACGCGTAGAGTTTGGCCGGGCCCGTTGTCGCCAGCGTGCCACTGCCAACTTTCACTTTGCGTACGATCTTGCCGTTCCGGCGGTCGACCGACAGTACCCAGAGCGAATCGTCCGGCATCTGGGTGGTTAGATCGATGCGGTTCTTGGTGACGGCCGGGGATGAGTTTGAGCGTCCGGGCAGGTCGGTTTTCCAGAGGATGCCTTCTTTTTCCGACCACTTGGTGGGCAGATTGCTCTCGGCCGACAGTCCGTCGCCGCGCGGTCCCCGAAATTGTGGCCAGACATCGGCGCGGCCGATTCCGGTGGTGAAGGCAACGACGGCGAAAGCGCTGAGCGTCCATTTCAAAGGGTCCATGAAATCCTCCAGTGGGTGTGATTCGACATTCGTCCGGTTCGTGGTGCAGCGATGTGCCCCCCGCGGCGGTGAGAGGAAACGACGAAAAAGCCCCCGGCACGGCTCGCCGCGCGGGGGCTTTGCGGTTGATGTGTGAAAAGTTTGTCTTACAGGGCCCATCCCGAACGATATTCGCGCTTGACGATCTTTTCTAATTCCGGTCGGTTGGTGGGCTTCATGTTCTTGGCGTCCCATTCGACGCGTTCGCCCGACCAGACGGCCAGGTTGCCCAGCAAAATCGTTTCGGTCAGCGGGCCGGCGTAGTCCGGGAAGTTCGACATGGCGGCCTTGCCGGTCTTGATCGCGCGGACCCATTCTTGGAAATGGCCGGGAGACTTTTCGAAATCCACTTTTGGCTTCTCGGCCTTCCCGAGCAATTGATAGCTTCCGCCGTAATCGCCCGGCGAGTAAAGTTTGCCTTTGTCGCCGACGATCAAACTGCCGCTACCGGCTGGATTCTTTCCGTCCAGCAGCGCCTTGTCCGGCCGCTTGCCGCCGTCGTACCAGAAGCACGTTACCGCGCTGCGCCAATCGTTGGCGGGGAATTCAAACCGAATCTTGGACCACTTCGGATAGCTGTCCTTGTTGTGGCCGGAGTGTTCGGCTTCGACCGAAGTCGGGTCTTTCAAATCGACCGCCGCGAACGGCAGGTTAAAGGTGTGGCACGCCATGTCGCCCAAGGCGCCCGTGCCAAAGTCCCACCAACCACGCCACGAAAACGGATGATAGCCTTTTGCGAAGGGGCGATCGGGGGCCGGGCCCAGCCAGAGATCCCACTTCAGGTGAGATGGAGCGGCCGATTCGGCAGGTCGCGGACCGCCCTGCGGCCAAACCGGGCGGTTCGTCCATACGTGGACTTCGGTCACCTTGCCAAGTCCGCCGGCCTTGACGATCGCAGCACCCTCGCGAAGCCCCGAGCCAGCAGTGCCCTGGTTGCCCATTTCCGTTTGCAGCTTTTTTTCGCGTGCCAGCTCGCCCATCAGTCGAGCTTCGGAAATTGAATGCGTCATCGGCTTTTGGACAAAGGCGTGCTTGCCTTTGCGCATGGCCCGAATGGCTGCCGGCGCGTGGCTATGATCGGGCGTGCTGACCGTGACGGCATCGATCTTGTCGCCGAGTTTTTCCAGCATTTCGCGGTAATCGGTAAATGCTTCCGCTTCCTTGAACCGCGATTTAGCACCGTTGAGGCGATTGGTGTCGACGTCGCAGATGCCGACGACCTTGCCGCTCTTGCCCGCATCGCCCGAGTCGCTGGAGCCTTTGCCACCGATACCGATACAGCCAAAGTGGACGGTCTCAATCGCGGCGTTGCTCTCTTTAGGCTGGAGGCCACCGGCGACCCAAAATCCGGCCGTCGTCGCGGCACTAGCTTGTACGAAGGTTCGACGAGTAAGTTTTTGTGACATCTGTATAAACTCCTAAAACGAGGTGCGTTGATTGGCGGTCTTCGAGGCCGCAGAGCGCGGGATACGGTAAGAAAACTGGCCGCGGCTTGGCTCCGTCCACTGGATGGCTGGTCGTCCTCGATCTTCGGGTATAAAGAATAACGTGAACGGGGTGCTTCTGCAATTATCAGGACCAAAAAAACCGTACTTTTCGGAGCCGGTTGAGGTCCGCACCGGGACGATGCGGTGTGGCGCAACTGCCGAGAGGTCAAGAATTAACGCCTTGCGCCGCCGAAGACGGTGCGTATAATCTCTACGGGTTTCGCCATAACGGTCGGACCGAAAACGACGGAGAATGCTCGATATGAATAAGCGGCTAATGCGTTTGGCAATCAACTTTTTGGCAATCTTAGTGATTTTGTGTGCGGCCGGTTCGCAGGCTTTGGCGGACGCGAAAACCGCAGCGGCCGATTTGGAGAAGTTGGGCGGCAAGTTGGTTCGCGATGCCGGTGGCGTCGTCACAACGATCGACATGTCGGCCGCCGAATTCGGCGATGCTCGCGTGCCGCTGCTATTGAATTTCCCCAAGGCCAATCGGTTAACTCTGTGGGGCGCTGGAATTACAGACCAGGGAGTCAAACAGCTTGCAAAGCTCGAAAATCTTCAGACGTTGGTTCTGGAAAACACCGAAATCACCAACGCCGGTGTGGCGTGGCTGGCAAAAATGCCGCAGCTGCGGGTGCTTAATCTCCGTCGCAGCACCTATCTCGACGATGACGCACTCGCGAAGCTCAGCGGGATGAAACAGCTGGAGCAGCTGATCCTGCTTTACAATAACTTCACGGACGAAGGACTCTCTCATCTGAAAAACTTGAAGAAACTCAAGTTGATTGATCTGCGGGGCTGCTCCTTGATTTCAAACGAGGGCCTGACGCATTTGACCGGCCTGCCAAACCTGCAGCGGCTCAAGCTGCGGTGTCCGGCCGTGGACGACGCGGGTATTGAGACACTACGAAAATATCCCAAGCTGCGCGGCGTGCTGCTGGAGGATTCCGCGATCACCAATGAGGGCGCGAAACATCTGATCGTGCACGAAAAGCTCGACGAACTCAGCTTGTTTCGCACGTACATCAACGATGATGCGCTGGTGGCGCTGGCGCCGATGTGGCGTTTAAAGCAAATCTCAATTCGCGACACGCCCATCAACGGTTCGGGGCTGGTACATTTAAAAAAATCCGCCGAGTCCTTGCGAATCATCGATGTCAGCGAAACGCAGACCAATGACGCCGGTCTCGCCCATCTCGCGGCGATCGTTAATCTCGAGCGGCTCAATCTCTGGCATACTCAGGTGAGCGACAAAGGCTTAGCGCATTTGGCCGGCCTCAAAAAACTGATCTGGCTGAACCTGCAGACGACCGGTGTCTCGGACCAGGGGCTCGCGGAACTCGGCAGCCTGACGTCGCTAAAATATTTAAATCTCGGCGAGACGGACGTGACGGATGCGGGGCTGAGGCATCTGGCGGGCCTGAAGCATCTCGGCGAGTTGCGTCTTGAATTCACCAAGGTCAGCGACGCCGGGGCGGCGCAACTGAACAAGGCGCTGCCGGAACTGAAAATCTACCGCTGAGCGGCGGTGGCCGCCGGGTTAAAGCGAAGTTCTCAACAGCCGTGGCTACGCCGGAAAATACTCGGGCTCGTGGCCCTCGCGCCATTTAATGTTGCAGCCGACGCTCGGCTGCTGATCTTCGGTCACGGGTGTTGAGGCCAGCACGGCGTCCAGCGCGGCGCGGAGATCGGTGCCGGTGACCGGGATGCCGGAGTCCGGGCGACTATCGTCCATTTGGCCCCGGTACGCGAGTCGCCGATCCTTGTCAAAAACGTAAAAGTCGGGCGTGCACGCCGCGCGGTATGCCTTGGCGACTTCTTGCGATTCGTCGTACAGATAGGCAAACGAGTAACCTTGTTCTTCGGCTTCGGCGACCATTTGTTCCGGAGAGTCCGCCGGATGTGTTGCTACGTCGTTGGAACTGATGCCGACAACCGCGACATCTTGCTGTTGGTACTCCCTGGCCAGGTCTGCCAGTCCTGCCGCGATGTGCTTCACGAAGGGGCAGTGATTACACATGAAAATGACCAGCAACGCTGGCGCGGCCGACAGGTCGGCGAGGGAAACCACCTTGCCGTCCACGTTCATTAACGAAAAATCGGGGGCATTCGTCCCGAGCGGCAACATGGTGCTGAGTGTCTTGACCATTTTCATATTCTCCATTTAGCGGGACAGAACTGCCCGATTTTAACACGCAATGTCAGCACCTTGAAGTAGTCGTGAATCCGCGTAAGTTGCGGCCACCATCAAGGTTTTCACCGAAACAGCTTTTCGCCAAGCTGTCAAACTGGAGGAGATGAGCAGCGATTTCTGGTGGTGACGGTTTTTGCGGAAATGCGGGTTAGGCGGGCCGATACTAACCGGCAGCGCTGAGGATTTGTCCGCGCAGTAAATTCGCACTCGGCGACTTCGACCACGAGGATGGAAATGAACGGCTCCCAGGGAGACACGCCGCGCCTCACGCTGAGGGCGCTGGTTTTTGGAATTGGGATAACCTCGATCCTGGCGACCTTAACCGCGACAAGAGCGGCTGATGGTTGGCGAAGCGCGAAATCCGCGGATGACGATCAGCGCCGCAATCCGCCGGCCACTCCCGAGCCTGCTCCGACGTCGGCGTCGAACCTGAAATTTCTTCGCCCAACAGACACCGAACAAGGTCCTGAGATCGTCCCCGCCACGCTTCCGCGGGGAGAAGGCGAACTCGAACTGCCGGAATTGGACCGCGAGGATTTTGACGAGATCGCGCCCGTGCCGAAAGTGCGGCCGTCCGCGGGCAGCCGCATCCGGCGAACCGCAGAACTCCCCGAGCGATCTTCGGCCACGGATGGGGCCCATCGGAGTTCTGCTTACGCGACCGCAGGCAACATTGCGCAGATCGGTCGCGATGCGGTTGGCGGGTACCGTGCAACCGGCAATTGTGGCGGCTGCGGTGATCCGTGGTGCGGAGGCTGCGGCCCGCCGGCTTGCCTCTGGGTGCGGGCCGAATATCTCTTGTGGTGGACCCGAGGCATGAACGCCCCTCCGTTGGTGACCACGTCGCCGCCCGGAACGCCTCAGTTTGTTGATCCTAATGCGAGCCTGCTTGTGCCGTTCGCCGGAGCAATCGGTCAGCCCGGAACGCAAACGCTGTACGGGGGAGAGGATTTTTTTGAGCAGGTTAGATCCGGCGGGCGATTCACGGTTGGCACGGGGCTCGACTGGTGCCAAGGCCTCGCCTTGGAAGCGGAGTATTTCGGACTCGGCCAGGGGCGCGAACGCATTGTCCGCAGCGGTGTCGACGGCAATCCGATTTTGGCAAGGCCGTTTTTTGACGTTGACTTTGCCGGAGGCACAGGCGGGCAGGCATCTCAATTGATCAGCTTTGAAGAGATTGCGGGCCAAGTTCCTGCTGCGATTTCCGGCTCGGTCCGTGGGGTCGCAAAAAGTTCGCTGCAATCTTACGGGGTTCGATTTCGGCAGAATCTCTGCTGTGAGGATTGCGGTCAGGCCCCGCGTTGCCTGGCTTCCTGTTTGGATCGGCGCTGTTGCGGTTGCTTGCCGAGCGGTCGCATGCGTTGGGATTTCTTGCTGGGCTATCGTTCGACGCGATTAAATGACAGCGTGGGCATCCGGACGAGCCTTTTTCCGGGCGACTCAGTGACGAGCGAAATCGCGGTCCGCGATAGCTTTACTTCCCGCAACGAATTCCACGGCATCGATCTCGGCTGGATGTATGAGTTCGAACGATGTCGCTGGAGCGTCGACGTACTGGCGAAAGTCGCGTTCGGCAACAATCGTCAGCACGTTCGCATCCTGGGCAGCACGACCACGACCGCGGTTGATACAGTCAGCCGTTCGGGCGGGCTGTTGGCGCAGCCGACGAACATCGGCGACTATTCAAACGGTTCCTTTGCGGTGATTCCGGAAGCCGGTGTAACCCTTGGCTACGCGTTGTCGTGCAATGTCAAACTGACGGCCGGTTACACGTTTATGTACTGGAACAACGTGGTCCGCGCCGGCGAGCAAATTGACTTCGGGGTCGATTCCCGATTGCTGGCGGACGAAAACGCCCCGGGTGCCACCCGGCCCCGGTTCGTATTTCGGGACGGTGATTTTTGGGCGCAGGGCCTGAATTTTGGTGTCGTCTGCCGATGGTAACGACCGGACAGGACCGTGTGGGAGAGCCTGCACCGCCCCGGGTTGGTGTGGTTCTTTAGCGGTTCGCTTCGCCATTTGCCGCAGGCACTTCACGAATTTCAAGGCCCTTCAGTGCCGGGCCGGCCTTGGCCTTGCGCAGTTCGATGTCGATCGATTTTCCGGACACGTCCAGGGTGGTCGGCAATTGCCAAGCGCGGTCGGCGCCGACCCGGGCAGCCACGTCAACGTTTGCGTGCGCTTGCTTGCCGTTAATAAGGACGTTGAACGTCCGCTTGCCGGCGACTGCATAGATTTTGTTTGTTTCGGCAAAATGCAGAATTACGACATAGCGACCGGGAGTTACGTCGAATTTGTAGGAGAGCCGGTTGTAAGACCAGCGCTCGGACTGGTAGATCGCCGGGTACTCACCGCCGTCGGCGACCGGCTTTTTAACGGCGAAACGCCCCGTACCCGCGCGGTTGGCCTTGTCGGCTTCCCATGGAATCCCGTCCGAGCCCGTCACCGCGTCACCGCCACAATTAACACGGCGGATGTAGAGCCCGGGGCGTACGAGTTGGGGCGAACTCGCGTCGCTTATCAGCTTTCCACGGTCAACGAGCCGCACCGCGTAGCGGTAGGTTGCATCTTTGGTGAGGCTCTTGTCAACAAAACTGGTCGCCGTGAGGTCGTCGACTTTGTGAACGGACTTCAGTTCGCCCTGTTCGCCTTCGCCGCGGAGCAGTTCTATGGCGACAACATCGGGCTCTATGTCTCCCGACCATTTTAAATAGGCCTGATTACCGGCAGCCAGCGCGGTCAGCGTCAATTTGTTCACGGGCGGGCGATTCGCGGGTACGTCGATTTTCAGATAGGCCACTTCGCCGTTCCGGCCGGCGATATCGAGCGCCTGTACGGCATACCAGGCAGTCTTCCCGGACGGGGGTTCATCGTCGACCGTTTGCAGCACGCTGTCGGTGACCGTTACAAGCGCCGAATTGTCATCGCAGGTGAAGCCCTTTTCCTCTCCGCGGAAGACGCGATAGCCGGCGATGCCGTGGTCATCCTTGGCGGCCTCCCAATGGAGTGTTAACGAATAATCGTTGACGTTCTCGGCGCCCAGTTCGGACACGGCCGACGGCGGCGCCAAATCCAGTGCGACTTTGATCGGCGAGGTTGCGCCGCTGAGAGGAAACCGGGAGACGGGCTGACCTTCCTCCTGAAACTCAGCATAGAATTCGAACGGCTGCGTGGTTCCGGATGATGGAATGGTCGCCTGAAAAAAACCGTCCGCCGCGGCCTGCAGCGGGACGTTTTGAAAAGGTGTTTGGCCCACGGCGCGGTAATGGACGCGGCCCTGCCACTTGGCGTCGGGCTGGCGATTAAATGCGATGTCCCGCAGCAGATACGGTTGGCCCGCAATCGCAATTGCCGGGTCTTTGGGAAGTTCGTTTAGCGTGTAATACGCAACGGGATGTCGCAGCGGGAGTCCTTTGCTTGATTTAAGTCCCGCTAAGTGAAGTTCGTGACAGTGGCCGACTTGAAGGCCATCGACCATCAGTCGCACGGAGCGTCCATCCGACGCAACTACGGCCCGCTTAATGGTTGGTTTGGTGTGATCGACTTCTGGGCTGCCGTACCCCGATTTGTAGATATAGGTATACGTGGAAAGTTGATACGAACTAACGCTCGCCGCGGTCGCGGGGTCGATCGGTTCCGTAAACGTTAACTCAAAGCCATCTTGCCGGACGCGCATTTCGTGGATTGCGAACGGAGTTTTCCCAGTCCAGACGATGCGGTCCAGCGAATACGGTTTGTTCCCTCGCGATCCCCAGCCTCGGTTTGTGCCCCCCACAAACATCGACCCGTCGTCGGTGAACCGCATGCTGAGTGTTCCGGAGCCAACGCCGCCCAAAAACGGGAAGCAGGCACCCTGATAAACGCCGTTCACTTTTTCGAGGAACACCCGCATGACGGTACTGTGAGTTTGGTCGCCGACGAACACTTGTCCGGCGAAG
>JAYZEI010000115.1:0-25214 GCA_036337375.1 Planctomycetota bacterium
GGGCATCCGCAACTTGATTGATTTCTGGTAGGCGTCACCGCCGGAATAGACGCTCAACGCCAGGGGTTCAAATCGCTCCAACCGCCGCGTCCAAATGCGAACGTTTTGTTCGCGAACCTTGAGGATGCCCCGCTCTTGTCCGGTCAATCCGACGAACCGCGGCGGTTTGTCGTCTCCGGGAATTTGTCGCCGCTTGTTGAAATTGACATACTCATCCTCGCGTTTATGATCGGCATACCATTTCCTCGCGGCCGCTTCCCGCTTCGCGTAGAGCGCATTTTGTTCTTCTGTTTCATGCCACAGCAAGGCTTCCACGTGCCGGCGATTCGTGGCGAATCCACTCCTGTCTTCCACCTCGAGAAAATTTGCGGGACGCTCGGCTGGTTGGGTCGTCGCCAGCGCCGCGTAGATGCGGTAATAGTCACGCGTCGGGAGCGGATCGAATTTGTGGTCGTGGCACTTGCAGCAACGCATGGCCGTCGAGAGAAAAGTTTGGCCGATACTGTTCACCACATCGTCTAAATACAGTTGGCGACTCACCTTGTCGGGACTCATTGCCGTGTGTTCCCACGGCCCCATCCGCAGGAAGCCAACGGCCACCAGCATCTCGGGGTCGTCCGGCTTCAGTTCGTCACCGGCGATTTGCTCGACGATGAAACGGTTGTACGGTTTGTCGTTGTTGAACGACCGGACAACGTAATCACGATAGCGCCAGGCACTCGAACGTTCCCAATCGTTGGAGTAACCGCTCGTGTCCGCGTAGCGAACGACGTCGAGCCAATGCTGGCCCCAGCGTTCACCATAATGCCGGCTGTCGAGCAAACGATCGATTAGATTGCGGAATGCGGATTTCGGATTCCGGACCGACGCCCGCTCAAACGCTTCGACCTCTTCCGGCGTTGGCGGGAGCCCGATCAAATCGTAGGTCGCACGGCGGACCAGCGTTTTGGGATCGGCCCGCTTGGCCGGTTTTAGCCCGGCGTCATTCAACTTGACACGGATGAATGCATCGATGGGATGCGGCGAAATATCGGGAGTAGCAGGCCGCTCAACCGGTTGAAATGCCCAGATGTCTTCAGGCTTGTATCGCCGGTAGGTCCATTCGTCGGACAACCCGCCCGCCGTTTCGACCAGCACCCCGTCTTTCGTGACGCGTTCGCCCCAGGCCTGTTTTCTATATTCGGCAAGCACCTGTTCGTTGGGCCACGGAGCGCCGGCCTTGATCCATTGGCCGACCAACCCGATCTGCTCCGCCGTCAACCGGTCGTTCTCCTTCGGCGGCATCTCGAGATCTTCCCACTTGATCGCCGAGTAGAGCTGACTCGCTTCCGGCTTGCCGGAGACGATCGCGGCTGTTTCAGATTCACCGCCTTTGAGTATGCCGGCACGACTGCGAATGTCGAAGCCGCCCTTCACATCATCCGGGTCGCCACCGTGGCAGCCGAAACATTTTGTTTTCAACAGGGGCAGGATCTTTACGGCGAACAAACGCTCGGCTTCTTTGTCGGCCGCGCTGCTTTCCGGCAGCAGCAAAGCGAAAAACAGGAAGACGAGTCCGATCGCGATCCGCCGGTGAATCACAAGTCCTGCCTTAGCGAACTCGGTGGACATACACATAATAAGCGCCTCGCGATTTGCCGGACTTGTCGATGAGATAAGTCCGCAGATCCATTGAACCCTTCGGCAGATCCACGCGAAATGTCGCATACGAACTGTCGGGCTCAATCGGCTGGATCTCGTCAATTGTACCAACTTTCAGACGCGGTTTGGCAGGATTGAGCCAAACGGTCGGCGTCTGCAGGTTCCGGTTGGTTGTCTCGTGCCGCTAAAGATCAACGGCATCCGCTTCGATCACCGCGTCGAAGGGCAGGTCCATTTCTTCGGGCCAAGGCCTGAGTGTAATTTTGTGGAGTTCCAATCGTGCAACTGCCGAACCCCCGAAGCCGATTGCTTTCAGTTTTTCCAATCCAAAATTTTCCGCGGCCCGAGCAAGAAAGCCGCCAGCCTCTTGGTTATTGATCGGCTAGTTTTGGTTCGGGCCGCTTAACCCGGCAAGCTGCAGCGTCTCGTCGTAGCTGCGCAGTCCCCCGCTGGCGCCGATCGCGGTGACGCAGCAGGCTCCGGTTGCCGCTCCGAGGCGACCGGCCTGATCGACGGGCATCCCGCGCAGCAGTCCGGCCAGCAAACCGGCGTAAAAGCAATCACCCGCACCGGTGGTGTCAACCAAGTCGCCGGGCGGATCGACCTGGCTTATCTCGATGAACTCGCCATCCGCGGCACTCAACAGTGCTCCTTCCGCACCCAGCTTCACACCCAACACTCCGGGCGCGCCGCAACTGCGATAGCGGCGGATGATCCGTTGCGGGTCCGTTTCGCCGGTTTGGTGCATGGCTTCGGCGCGGCTGGGAACATAAATGTCCAGGTGAGGTAGAATGCGGTCGAGGGGATGCATATCGCCACCTTCTCCGGCACAGTCCAGCGCCGTCATGCAACCCTCCGCGCGGATGGCGGCAAACACTTCGGGCAGATCGTTTTCAAGGTTCGGCATCAACGAATAGTAACCCAACAACATCGCGCGGCTGCGGGCGAACAAATCGAGTTTGTCGAGAAATGTTTGTTTCGTCATCAGTTTCGGCGCGCCGACACAGTGGGCAAAACTCCGCTCGCCGCTCGGATCGATCAGCACAGCGGTTGTGCTGGTGGCCGCCGTGGCGTGCGTTTGCAGCCCCGCAGTGTCAATGCCTTCGCGGCGGTAGCGGTCGCGGATGACCGACGACCACTGGTCGTCGCCGACGTAACTGAATGCGGCAGCACGCATGTCCAGTCGGGCTAGAGCAACGCCCGCATTGGAAACGATGCCGCCCGTCGTGACTTCGATCGGATCGGTTTCGATGAGCTTTCCGCCGCCGATCGGCAATTCCAAAGGAACCGGGCGCACCAGCACATCGACCACGCAGGACCCGCACACAATACAGTCGATTGTTTTCATTTGGGCAGTCGGTTTTTGGAAAATGAGCATTCGGCGAGGGGCGGGCCGAACGCCCTGCTAAGATCATATCCGAGCCGCCTGAAACCTCGTAGGTCCCCGTCATTAACGGTGCGCCGCGTAAGCTATAATATGCATATACCGCCATGCATAAAACACTCGACCAAAAAATCGCCGCGCTTCAGGCCGACCCGGCCGCTCGCGAGTTTATTCTCGCAGATGCAAAAGATGCCGACATGGCATTTGGGTTGGCCGCACCAGGCCAAAGTCCGGAGCGTCATGCCGACGAAGCCCAATTCCGCACCCTGGATGACTATCGCCAGCTAATCCGCGAAGTCACGCGGCAGGGGTTGGTGGACATCATGCTGATGAGCGCCAGCACCAGCGACGTGCTGGCGACCGGCGAGCGGCTTTTCGATAACAGCAAGGTCACGCCCGCCATTCGCGCCAATGACACGACGGACATCTGGCTGGCGGCCGGCACGGGGCGGTATGCACAGCAGCCGTCCCGGCCGTTTCGCACCGCGACAATCGACCACGCCATGTGCGGCAAAAGCGACTGCAACCCCGAAGAACGTTCGCTCGGAGCGGACCTGGGGCTGTACTCGATCACGTTCAACAACGACACCCTGCTCGACCGCGAGTCGCTCGAAGCTTACAACGCCTTTCGCGTTGAAGCGGAGGCAAAGGGATTTCGACATTTTCTCGAGGTGTTTCCGCCGAATGCCTGCGGTGACCACTGCCCCGAAGATCTCGGCCGATTCATCAACGACCACATCGCGCGGACGCTGGCAGGCGTCACCCGTGAAGGTCGCCCGCTGTTTTTAAAAATTCCGTACCTTGGTCCGGCCGCGATGGAGGCGCTGGTACGTTACGACAGCTCGCTGATCGTCGGCATCATGGGCGGTTCGGCGGGCACGACGTTCGACGCATTTCACATGCTGTGGGAATCCAAACAGCACGGCTGCCGCGCCGCTCTGTTCGGACGCAAAATCAACAACGCCGAGGATCAGTTAACGTTCGTCAAATACCTGCGGCTGCTGGCCGACGACCAGATCGAGCCCGCAGAAGCCGTTCGCGGTTACCACGCCGATATCGCAAAGCTGAATCGACGACCGCACCGGCCCCTGGCCGACGATCTGCAGGCGACCGCAGCCGCGCTAAGCTACAGCGGTGGCGGAGGAGGCGGACAGCGGTCGAATCCGGCAAGCAGCGCCCAGGACCGCCCCGATTTCAGCAAAATGAGTGCGGCGGAAAAACTCGAATGGAACCGCAAAAAGTGGGATCGGATTCTGGGGTAGCCGCCGGCAAGCAGCACCGAGTCGTGGTCAGCACCGAGTCGTGGTCGGCACCGAGTCGTGGTCGGCACTGAGTCGTGGTCAGCACTGAGTCGTGGTCAGCACTGTGTCGTGGTCAGCAATCGGCAAGCCACCTGCTATAATGCTCCCGCCGGCATTCGCCGGCAAGACAAACACGCGCCACCGCCGAGGGCTACGCAAATGAAACTGCTCCTGCTCGCCTGCCTGCTTGCGATCACCAATGCCGCCGACGCCGGCGAACCGGTTTTCAAACACACGAAAGATTCGGTGCGGCAGGAGGGCGTCCCCCGCGGAACGGTCACCAAGCACGTCTGGAAGAGCACCGTGTTCGCCGACACGATCCGCGAATACTGGGTCTACGCGCCGGCAAAAATCGACAAAAGTGAGCCGCTGGCGGTGATGGTGTTTCAGGATGGTCACACCTACGTCAAAGAGGACGGCGACTTCCGCGCGCCGATCGTGCTGGATAATTTGATTTACAAGGGCGAGATCCGGCCGCTGGTCGGCATCTTCATCAACCCGGGTCACCAGGAAAAAGAGCTGCCGAATAATCCGTGGCGGGGCAACAATCGCAGCTTTGAATACGACACGCTCAGCGATCAGTACGCGCGGTTCTTGCTGGAAGAGATACTGCCGGAGGTCGGCAAAACATATCGTCTGACGGACGACCCCGGGGAACGGGCGATTTGCGGGATTTCTTCGGGCGGCATTTGCGCGTGGACGGTTGCCTGGGAGCGGTCGGATGCGTTCCGCAAAGTACTCAGTCACGTCGGCAGCTTCACGAACATCCGCGGCGGCCACGTCTGTCACGCCTTGATTCGCAAGACGGAAAACAAACCGATCCGCATCTTTCTGCAGGCCGGAGAGAAAGATCTGGACAACGCGCACGGCAATTGGTGGCTGGCGAATCGGGAAATGGAGGCGGCGCTGGAGTACAAAAACTACGATTACCGCTTCGTTGGCGGCGGAGGCGGCCACAACGGAAAACATGGCGGCGCAATTCTGCCCGATTCACTGCGCTGGTTGTGGCGCGCGGAGAAGTGACGCAACCATGGGCGACCACTCACCATTCAATCCGTACAAACCGCCCGAGTATCTCTCGGACGATTCTGCCGCGGGCAAGCTCGGTCCCCAGATCGAGTTCGAGCCACTGCCCTGTCCGCAGTGCCGCGGCACCGACGTCCAGCCTTCGCCTTACAGCGCCTGGCACGACCGCCGCGCGGCGAAAGCGATACAAGACGTCGCCTGCCTTGGCTGCGGCTGCTCTGCGGAAATCGAACCCCGCCGATAGCTCGTCTGAAGTAGGCGTATTTCAATGAATGTCCCCGCCAAACTTCGCGCCGACGCACTCGCAATTTGGCAGGCGGGTGTCGATGCGGCCTGCTCCGAACGGTTGGTGGGCAACGTGATCCGCCGCGACGGTGACGCGTTAAAAATTTGTGAAAAACGCTTTTTGCTTTCCAAACTAAACCGCATTGTGGTGATCGGTGCCGGCAAGGCCGGCGCGGGGATGGCGGCGGCCGTCGAAGAATCGTTGGGCGATGATGTGCTCGCTGAAAAAGTGACCGGCTGGGTCAACGTGCCGGCCGATTGTCTGCGGCCACTGAAATCGATTCATCTGCATGCCGCGCGGCCGGCGGGTGTCAACGAGCCGACCGCTGAAGGCGTCGAAGGGTCCGAGCAGATTCTCAAACTCGCCGGTGATTTGACCGACGGCGATTTGTGCCTCGTGTTGATCTCCGGGGGAGGCAGCGCGCTGGCGCCCGCGCCGCGGCCGCCGATTACGCTCGAAGACAAACAGGCCGTAACGCGGTTTCTCGTGCAGGCCGGGGCGACGATCACCGAACTGAACGCCGTCCGCAAACGGCTGTCGCGCATTAAAGGCGGCGGGTTGGCACGCGCTTCCCGCGGCGGTCAGCTTATCGCGCTGATTATTTCCGATATCGTGGATGACCCGCTGGATATGATTGCTTCCGGGCCGACCTACCCGGATGCGGCCGCGGCTGACGAGCCCTCGGCCATCTTGAAACGGTTCGATGCGAAGCCGCCGGAAGTACCGCGGCGGGTCATCGAATTTTTGGCCGCTGCAGCCCAAGCGGCGCCGGAGTCGGGCGACTTTCCAGGCAACGTGTCGAATCACGTCATCGGCAACAACGCCACCGCAATGACCGCCGCAACAGGCAAGGCAGAGGCATTGGGCTATCACGTTATTTCGCTCGGATCGAAGAACTCCGGCGAAGTAAACGCCGAAGGTCGAGCGCTGGCCGAGCGCTGCCGGGAAATCCGCAGCGGCCCCCGGCACACGACGTTGCCGGCGTGCCTGCTCAGCGGCGGCGAACCGATTGTTCATCTCGCAAAAACGGAAAAGCCGCGCAGTGGCGGCCGCAATCAACAGCTCGTTCTGGCCGGGCTCGATGCGCTGAAAGAGGATGGCCTGGATCGCATCGTAATCCTCTCCGCTGGTACCGACGGCGAAGACGGTCCCACCGATGCCGCCGGTGCGTGGGCCGACTCCAACACCTTGCGGGCTGTGAAGTCCCAGGCCCTCGACCCGCAAGCATTTTTAGAGATCAACGATTCCTACGGATTCTTTCGCCAGGTGGGCGGACTGCTAAAGACGGGGCCGACACACACGAACGTAATGGATCTCCGCGTCGGCCTCATCGTTTAAACTGGACGCGATTAAACTGGACGCGACGGACCCTCTGCCGCCTCGCGGACCCGCTGATGCACAAGTTCGACCGGTCCGGCAGCATCGATGACGATGATGTTTTGGGGCCGTCTGCGCGCTTCTTCCAGGAACCCGTTTCGCAACCGCACCCGAAATGCGTCGTCGCGCTGTTCGATACGGTCCAGTTCCCCGCCCAGCCGCGCGGTCGCCGCTTCCACCGGCAGGTCTAAGATAAAATACAGGTCGGGTTCGAGTCCGCCCGTAGCGGCTTCCCCGACCCGCCAAACCGTGTCCGCATCGAGCCCGCCGGCGTGGCCCTGGTAGGCGACATTGGAAAGCAGGAACCGATCGCTGACCACGACCTTGCCGTCAGCTAACGCCGGCGCGATGATTTCGTTAACCATCTGAGCTCGCGCGGCCATATAGAGCAGCATTTCGCTGGTCATGTTGATGGGCGTTTCCATATCGCGGAGCACGACCTCGCGGATCGCCTCGCCCAGTGCGGTACTGCCGGGATCGCGGCAAGTGACAACGTCGTGCCCCTGCCCGCGCAAGAATTCGGCAAACAGTTCGACCTGGGTCGATTTGCCAACGCCGTCGATTCCGTCAAAGCTGAAGAACATGCGATGCAACTAGGTCCTAGGCGGTAGGCCCTACAGCATAACCTACACGACCCGACTAGAGCACTACTCGGTGTCCCGCCGAAAGCCGTTTTGCCGAGCTGTGGAAGGCGCGGCGGAACTGGCGTTCTCCGAATCCGCTGCGTAGATCGACGGAACAGTCGCCGCAGTTTTGCGATTTCGGCTGCCGTCGGGGATTTGAACATCGCGGCGAAAACCATCACTTGCCGTCGACGTTTGGATGACATCTATCTGCGAGGCCGGCGAAAATTCCACCGCCTCATAAGACGTTTCCGGCAGCGGTATCTCCAGCGGCTCTGCCCCAGGCTCTGCTTCTTCGGGTACGGCTCCTTCGGGCACGACTTGAGGATAGATCTGGCCCTCGGTCTGCTGGATGTACGGCCCGCGGCTGACAATACCGCCGCGGGTGGTGACATAGTTCATGTAAATGCTGGCGTCGCGCTGTCGCGCCAGCCGAACGGCGTCAAAATATGCCTTGCCCGGCCACGGCCCCTCAGCAAGGTACACATTGTGCGCGTCCAGATTTGAACCCTTGTGAAGGTGTATTTGCGCGATGGCTTTCGTGTAGGCACAAACAGCGGTGTAGTATTGCGTGTCGGCCTGGGCGAGTCTCACCTGGGAATCGAGCAGGCGTTCGTTCGACTCCTGACCGCTTTTGTGGCGTTCGGAAAATTTCCTTACCTGCGCTTCCGAGGCGACGCGCTGGTTTAAGTAAGTTTGGATCAAACGGAACCAGTTATCCAAGTCGCGCACATCTTCGGCGAGTCGATGCGAGAGTTCAAGTTCCTGCTCTTTCAGCACGGCTTTGTCGCGCGACAACAGCAACTGCGAATGCCGCATAGCCGCAAGTTCCTGCCGGAATCCAACTGGCAGGTTCAACTCCAGCAGCATCTCCCATTCCTGGTGTTTGCCGCTCACTAGGTTTCCGAACGCATTGTCAAAGCGGCGGCGGAATGAATCCGCGGCGGGATTGCCGTTTGAAATAAACCGGTCGCCGGGATCGATCAGCCGGTCGCCGAATCCCTGCCAGCGGTAGCGGCCGACGAAATCCAATCGCGGCATCAGATGATTTTTGGCGGCCACCAACTCCAGTTCGCGGCGCTTAATCTGCCATTTCTGTTTCCGCAATTCGACGCTGCGACCTAATGCTTCGCCCAAAACGTCGTACCAATCGAACACGACCTTGGCGCGAATCGGTTCTTCGATCGGACGGATCAACCGGCCATCGGTCGCGGCCAAGCCTAGCAAATACCGCAATCGGTTTTCCCAGTGAAACAAATCGGTCTTGGCCTGCTCGACCCGCGCCTGAAACGAAAAGTACTGTTCGCGTGAGCGCTCTTCGTCACCGACCTGGCCCTCGCCCACATCCTTGCGGGCCTTGTCCAGTTTCCAAATCCCCTGGGCGCTGGCGAGTCCCTGCTTTTCGGCGTCAAGCCGCTGATAGGCACAATACAGTTCCCAGTAAACACTTTCGACCTCGCTGACGAGGTTTCGAACGGATGCTTCCAGGTCGTTTAAACTTCGATCGACGTCAATTCGCGCCAGTAGCACACCGTCAAAACCCCGGGTACCGACGCCGGCGCGGGGGCTGAACGGACCCGCGATGCGGTTGTAATCGACACCGCGGCCCTGCAGTAACGGGTGCCGGACTTCGGCGGTCCATTGCGTCCGCCATTCGCTGGGGAACGGCCGGAACTGCGCATCAATGTTGCTCTGGTCGTAGGTGGTGACGTTTGAAAATGAAAAGACATCACCAGTTGCCGACGCCTTCTGAATTCCCGCCTGAAAAGTCCCTTGATCCTGGACGGTCGCCAGTCGTCGGCCGAGATTCACGACACCAACATTATTTGGGTCGTCGTTCTTCAGCCAAGTCATGCTCGCCGTTAAATCGGCGTCGAACGCCGCCAATGCAGCTTCCGGACCGATCGCCGCACCGCCAAAACCAAACGCATTGGTTTCAAATAAGGCCGGGTTGTACATCGTCTGAGTGCCATCCGGATTGACCAGCACGTTTTCGCTGGCGCGAACCAGTTGCCCCGGAAGGTTGACACGAATGCCGAGACTGCGCTGGACTTTGCTGTTCGACAGCGCGATCCTGACCGCTTCGTCGAGTGACAGTTCCCAAACATTCTCGAAGTCGGGGTTTTCGATCGTCAGCGGCGGCTGGGCAAATTCGACCTCAGCCAGACTTGGTACATCGGTATTGGGAACTTCAATCTGCGTGGCCCGGCCAATATAGTGATCCAAGTCGCCGTCTTCGTTAAAAAAAAACGGCTGCGTCGGATGACAACCGGTCAGAAAAACTGCCAGAACGCAGAATTTTGAGATCAGATCGTTCGAGTGCCGGTACATCAAGGGACAATTCCTCAGGGCGACCATTTCACGGCGTCCGCGCCGCGGTTTTTCTGTTCTGGTCCCCCCAGGACATTGCCGATTCGCGAGCGCAAGATGCCCGCGCGGCAGTCATCAGGGCGTTTTATCGGATGAGAGTGGCGTTAAACTTTCGCCAATCCTCAATCTTGGTGGTTTTTAGCGATGCAGGCACGGCTACTCATGCATGCACCGCAGGGGAAAAATATCGGCCGGCGAACGTTTGCCACGACGACGCGTCACAAATACATGCCCAGATAACCGCCCACGCCATCACTTGTTGCGTTGATTTGTTCGACGCGGCGTTTGGCCAATTCAAGATCACCCGAAGTGATATAGCGGTCGAATTCGATTTGCACAGCCCGCGAAACCGTCTCTTGGAACCAGATTACAACCGGTTCGGTCAACCAATCACATGTTTCCCCTGCTAGCTGCACCTGCAGCGTACACGAGACGGTCTGTTGATCGGCCGGATCGGTAAGAATGGTCCCTTCAAAATCAAATTGCAGCATGCCGACATCAACATCATTGGTCAAGCGAAAAATACAACTGGCTCGATGCAGATAGTAAGTGTTATGTGAGCCATGCTCACCAATCGCGCATTTGACACGTTCAACCAATGCGCGAAAGTCCTCAGATGCGTCCAGGGGCACGTCCAACCGCCCAACGGATCGCAACGGCAAGCAGTCGAATGATATCTCGACGGACGACGACATACGTTCCAGTTCCCCAAGCAGAGCGGATGCAATCCGGTCTACTCCCCGGCACGCGCCACAGGAGTGCCCGCATCAACTTCCGTCGGCCGGATGAACTCGGGAACCGCCTGTTCTAGCTGCTGGATAGCCGCGACGGGCCTGATGGGTTTGGCCGCCTGTTTCTCTTTCGACTTGCGATCCATCGCGATCGACAGCCAGCCGTCTTTGGATTCCGCCACTGAATACTTAAATTCACCCAGCTTGGCCCAGTTGCCCGGCAGCTGGAACGGAAATATCTCGACAATTGTATTTTCATTCTCTTCGCCAACAAACAATGTGCGGAACCGCGCCCGCAACTTTGAAGTGACACCCTGATCGCCGGGTCGCAACCGGCCGCCCCGTTCGACGCCCGTCTGAATCACGCCCCAGTCTTTTTCGGCGTCTTCCAGCACCAATCGCAGGCCACCATACTGATCCTTCTTGATCGAATATTCGGCAAAAATGCTCTGCCGGCTGGTTGCCTTGGCGTCACTCTGCTGCGGGCCGAGAAAGCGGCTGCCACGAATCGTGAACTTCACTTTTCCGTCCCGGAATTCAACGGAAAGCGGGTCGCGCTGGGCGACCGTGATCGCGAACCAATCGTCGTCGGCCGGCCTCGCCTTCGGGGCGGGCTTGCCTTCGGCTTTACGACGTTGTTTCACCTTTTCAAGCCGGTCCAATTGGAACTGTTCGATGCCTGCCCCTTTCTTTGCAATTTTCACTTTTTCGCCGCGGCGCTTAAGGGCCGCAATGACTTCTTCCGGCGCACCTTCCGAGACCATGGTGACCCCGCCCAGCATGACGGCGGCAAAATTATTGACGACCGATTCATGTAGCCTCACAGCCATGTCGGCGTCCTCTACAGGCGCTTCGGGCGGCATGGGCGAGGCAAGTTGTTCGGCGGTCGCCTGCAACATTTTGATGCGGACCGCGTCGCCGTCGGTGTGCACGTCGAACAGTTCCGGAAACGCCTCCAGCCGCAGCAGTGGATGACGGAATTTCGCGAGATAGTTGTCGTTGGCCTCGCTCAGCTGTTTGGCCGCTTGTTCGTCGACGCGAACCTGCAGCTTTTTGCTCGCTTTGTGCGAAGCTTCGGCTTCCGCAGAACTTTTTTTCTTCTTCGCTTGCTTCCACGCGAGCCGCTCGACGAATTGACGCTGCGCCGACACTCCCGTGAAATTCGATGAACTCTCCGCCGATGCATCCGCCGGATCCGAAGAAAGACCGTCTCGCGTAAAGTAAATTCGCTTTGTTGCGTTCAGCTGCGTGGTGGAATCCGAAAAGATCTGAACGCTGCGTGCATAGCCGACCGCCTTGGCTTTTGTCTCGCCGTTCATGGTCAATTCGAACACGGCCCGTTGCGGATCGGGAACCAACGTCGCCTGGACAGATCCGGTCGTGTGCCCCTTGGCAACGACGTACGTGCCCAGAATGGTGTCGCGGTGCATGGTCGGTTCGTCAATTTCGTTTTTCATGCCGGCCGTCGCAACATCCGAGTTAATGTGAGCAATTAAGTTTGGGTGCGCATAACGGCTCCGAACCGCGGCAATCAGCTGGTCGGCTTGTCCTAGCCGCTGCATGAAACCGAGTCGCCGTCCAATTTCAATCGCGTCATAATGACTCGACTCTGGACCGTAGCTCTTCAATAGTTCGGCGATGTCGGCCACATACTTCTCGTAGGTCTTCCTCGCGCCGTCTGTGTTGAGCAGCACAAGGCTTTGATCGATAAGACGGCGGATGGCCCGCCGCGCCGCAAGGAATTGCTGCTTTTCCAAACCGTCGTGGTCAATCGAAAGTTGATCCACGACGAACTTCAACGTATCTAAATTTGGTTTTTCGCCATCCAATTCGCGAGTCAATTCCGCCCACTTGAGATACGCTTTCCAGCCCTCGGCCCGCTTGCGATGCCGATTCAAAAATCGTTCTAATTCAGCGAGCGCTGCGATAGCTTTTTGCTGCGACTGCGCGACATCTTTTTTGCTGGACGCGGCAAACTTATTTTTCGCCGCCTCAATCGCCGCGGCCAACTCGTCCGCAGCAGGCAACGATAATATCACAAGCCAGTCGGCCGCCGCGGCCAATTGCTCGTGGAGCGTCTCGGTTTTTAGGAGCTGATTCCAGCCGGCTTCGGGGTTGCCGTCGGCCAGTTTTGATTCCAGTTCGTCTAACGTGGGGTTAAGTTCCGCCTCTTCGCCCTGCAACATCGAAATAGGCGACAACACAAAGGCCCATAGCACGGCCGCAAAGACAACGATCCGTCGTCTGTCCCGGCGCAGCAAATGTACGGTCAGCATCCTTTCGCTCCTTTATGCAGAAAAGTAATTTCAGGATCAGAAATCCTGATGTCGACGCTGAATCAAACGCTTTTGAAATACGAACTTACGCGATCGCGGGGACCGCCCGAAAAGGCTACGCAATCTTAGCTTACACGCCCATTTCACACAATCAAAGTTTGCCGAGTCGGCGACCGGCACAGGAATTCGGTGCGAACCACTACACCGGCAACGGGCCAGGTGTGGTCAAGTCGATCTTGTCGATTCTGCCGATCGCGGGCGCATTCGCGTCAAAGGGACTGTAATATGAAGGAGGTGGACGTAGCGGCGGAGATTGTCGACGGCCCCGAAACCCTGAAGAATTTGCGGGGTTTATTGAATTGGCGGCGAAACGTGCCGCCACAAATCGTCTTTTCGCTTGGAGACCAACTCATGGGTTTGCCGACTCCTGTTTCCCGCATGCTAGCATCCGTCGCCGTGTTTCTGATTGTTGCTCTCGGTCTATTGGTCCCCAATATTTGGGCTGCAGACGCTGGTGTGTCAAAAGTCGCTGCGGCCACTGATCAATTACTGGCTGAAGAGATCGTTGTCGATGAGGCAGCAGAGGCTGCCGACGACGAAACGTTTCTTCGTCGACTCTCGCTGGATCTGGTTGGCGATCAACCGACGCCGCAAGAAATCACAGCCTTCGCACTTGATACATCGCCCGACAAACGCGACCGCGCGATCAACCGGTTGCTGGACCGACCGCAGTTTGGCCAAAATTGGGCTCGGTACTGGCGCGACGTGATTCTGGCCCGCCGCAGCGACGACCGCGCTCTGTTTCTCGCGGGAAACAGTGTGACGGTGTTCCTAACCGAGCAATTCAACAAAAGCGCGGGTTGGGACAACATTGCCGAGGCGTTCGTTACGGCGACGGGCGATGTCCGTCAGGACGGCCGCACGGCACTGATTATGGCCCAGGAGGGTAAAGCGGCGGAAACGGCCGCCGAAGTATCGCGTATTTTTCTCGGCATCCAAATTCAATGCGCCCAATGCCATGATCATCCGTACGACAACTGGTCACGCGAGCAGTTTCACGAACTGGCAGCATTTTTTCCTCGTACCGTAGTCCGGCCGAAACTGAATTCGACGACGCGGACGTTCGAGGTCACCTCGTTCGACCGTTCGGTCGGCCGCCGGCCTCGTAACGAGAACGCGTCTTTGGAACACTATATGCCGAATTTGGAAGATCCATCAGCTAAAGGCAAGTTGATGAAACCTGTTTTTTTTGCTACCGGCGAAAAACTGGATACCGGAAACAGCGACTTGAAGCGTCGCGAGACGCTCGCCGCGTGGATGACGGGACCGGAGAATCCGTGGTTCGCCAAAGCGTACGTAAATCGCATCTGGTCCGAACTGGTTGGCCGTGGTTTTTACGAACCGGTGGACGATATGGGGCCTGAACGAAAGTGTCTCGCGCCGGGGGCGCTCGACTATCTGGCCGCAGAGTTTGCCAATGCCGATTACGATGTAAAGTGGCTCTTCCAAGTCATTACATCGACGGACGCCTACCAACGTAAAAGCCGGTCCCGATCCGAAGCGGCAAAATCCCCGCTGACCTCCAACTGCCCCCAACCACTCCGTGCCGACCAGCTTTACAACGTATTGACTTCAGCCTTGGGTATCACTGAAAGGGCTTCCAGCCTGACGTATTCCGGCGGTCCCAGGGCTCGAACGGACAATATCCGCACGCAGTTCAATTTAAATTTCGGTTACGATCCCAGTCTCAGCCGCGACGATGTTGCTGCTTCGATCCCGCAAGTGCTGGTGATGATGAACTCGCCGCAACTTGCCAACGCTATCAACGGCCGCAGCCCGCGTACGATGTTGGGCAAGTTATTGACGGATGAAAAGGATAACGAACTGGTCGCGACCGAACTTTACCTCCGCTGTCTCGGGCGGCAGCCGAGCGACCAAGAGATAAAAACGTGTCTCGGCTACGTCGGAACAACCGGCGGCCGCGTCGAAGCATTTGAAGACATCCTCTGGTCGCTGATCAACTCGGCCGAGTTTCGAAATCGAAAATAAAGCTTTCCTATTTCCCTAAACCTGTCACTTGACCCCCGACCTTCAATATGAATATTCAACTCGTTCATCAGGTCGACGCCGCGGTCCGCCGCGGCCGAACCGTTCAGCGCCGCGATTTTCTCAAGGCCGTCGCCGCCGGTGGAATCGCTGCGGGCAATTTGTCGATAACCGATCGCTTCAGCCTGCAGGCCGAGGAACTGCGTCGCCGCGGCATGTCGTGCATCCTGTTGTGGATGGCCGGCGCGCCCAGTCAGTTCGAGACCTTCAGCCCGCTGGCCGGTCATGCCAACGGTGGGGAAACGAAAGCAACCAAGACCGCCGTCGACGGCATTGAGATCGCCGAAAACCTGCCAAGCATCGCCAAAGTAATGGACGACATCGCCATCGTCCGCTCAGTTACCAGCAAGGAAGGCAACCACGGCCGCGCGTCGTATTATCTGCACACCGGATATTTGCCGACGCCGACGGTCAAGTTCCCGTCGCTGGGCAGCGTGGCCGCGCATCAGATTTCTTCTCCCGAATCCGAGCTGCCGTCGTACGTGCGGATCGGAAATCAACTGCAGGGCACTACCGGCGGCGGTTTCTTGGGAGTGGAGTTCGACCCGTTTGTTCACAGAAACGCGACACAACCGCCCGCTAACACCAAGCCGACTACCGGGGTCAACCGCTACCGGCGACGGCTCCGTCTGCTCGGCAGTTTACAAGAAGACTATGCAGCCGACGGCGGCAAAACTGAGGTCGAAAACCACCACAAATTATACGAAAAGACGGCCCGGATGATTCTCAGCAAGGACATGAAAGCGTTCGACCTGAAAGACGAGCCCGCCAAAGTGCGCGAGGCGTACGGCAATTCAGAATTTGCCTCCGGTTGCCTCCTCGCGCGGCGTTTAGTCGAAACTGGCGTCTCGTTCGTTGAGGTCACATCGCGCGGCTGGGATACCCACGCCGATAATTTCGACCGCCATCGCGAATTGACCGGACAGATTGACCAGCCGTTCGCAGAACTGATACGTGACCTAAAAGACCGGGGAATGCTCGATCGCACATTGGTCGTATGGATGGGTGAATTTGGTAGGACGCCGCGGATCAATGGTCGTGCGGGCCGGGATCATTTTCCACGTGCGTTCTCGGCTGCTCTGGCCGGCGGCGGAGTTCGCGGCGGCCAAGTCATCGGCCGCGTGACCAAAGATGGCATGGAAGTCGCCGATCGCCCCGTCACGGTGCCGGATCTGTTCCAGTCGTTCTGCAAGTCGCTGAAGATTGATGCGGATCATGAGAACATGAGTAGCATCGGCCGGCCGATCAAAATCGTCGAAGAAGGCCGTTGCGTGGATGAGCTATTCTCTTAGCACGCGCGGCGGCTGCGCGTAGCGGTTGCTGTCAATTTGTCACAAAGAGAGAAATCGTTCTGGCCACAGAAGTCCTTCGCCCCGCTCGGGTTGAAATCGCCAATAGAGCCCAAAGTCCGCTCTCGCCAGGCCGATCGGTTCGTCGACCGGATGATATCGATTACGACCGCTACTGTGGCACCCGGCCGCCACCCGCGTCGGCGTAGGCCCACTGAATCGCTTCGTTCGTCTCGCGGCCCTCTTCGCCAGTGACTCTCGGGTCCAGATCCTCGACAATGGCGGAAACAAAATCGGCAACCAGCGGCCCGCAGAGATTCTCGGCGGGCGGATGTTTTTCGACGCGCCTCCCGTCGCCGATTTCCACAATCAGTTCATCACCATTAAGCGGCCGCGCGACAAGCCGTCCCCGGGTGCCGGTGATTGCAAATTCATCCGGATCCGCACAGCCGAAGTGGCACTGCAGTGTACCGATGGCGCCGCTTTGAAATTGGAATAATAGTGTGGCGGTATCTTCGGCTTGATAATCGGCCGAAATTGTTTTACAGATTGCCTTGATCTCGGCAATTTTTCCGAACAGGTGCAAAAAGATGTTGATGCGATGGCTGCCGACATCCATCAAGGCGCCCCCTCCTCCGTCTGCGGGAACAGCCCGCCAGTACCCGTCTTCACCCGGCTTCATGTCCATCGGTGTGGCGGTAACCGCCGACACGGCCAACGGTGTGCCGATCGCGCCGGTTTCCAGCAACTCGCGGATCCGCTGAACCAGCGGATAAAACCGCCGGTAGTAGGCCACGGCAAGTTTCACACGTGCGTCGCGACACGCACCTATCATTAGTTCGCATTCGGCAACACTCATGGCCATCGGTTTTTCGACGAGTACATGTTTGCCGGCCGCAGCGGCCGCCACACTCTGCGGCATGTGATCGCGGACGGGCGTGGCAATATAAACGGCGTCGATGTCGGGGTCGGCGATCAACTCGTCCGCGTTCGCAAAAGCGCGATCGACGGAAAACGATTTACAGAATTCGCGTAGCTCCGCTTGGTTTCGGCGGCAGGCGGCCACCAGTTCGCTCCGCGGTTCGTCAATAATCGCCCTGGCGACGCGCTTACGGGCCACATCGCCACAACCGATTATTCCCCAACGAACCTGGCTCATCGCAACACCTCCGGATCCCTCGCTTGAGTTTAAAGAATCCGATTCTACTCGCGATTCAAGCGGTTTCGAGGGTGGCCAAAACCCGGCGGGAGAATTTGCCAAGCGGCCACATCAATGTCGGTGATCCGTCTTCGCGCCGCCAAACGCCTTCGACCAGCTAATGAAAAACTGCCAGTCGTCCTCCAGTTGGATGCCGTCTAGATCCTGGTGAACAGGGTGCAGCACTTCCGCGTTGATTAGGTTGCCGCCGCGAAGCAGGATCATTGCGCCATATCCGAATCGCAACCACTCACCGCCACGCATGTCGGGGCGATTTGTGCTGATGATCGCTTGCGGTAGATCGGGATCGGCACCGTGATAACTGTCCTTCCACGTACCTTCGATGCGGAAACTGAAGGCCAACCAATCTCGCATCAAATGCGCGTACCAGGCGTTCAGCTTAAACGTTTCTCCGACCCTGTATCCCTGGTCGCTGTAGTCGGTGGGAATGTCCGCTTCGAATTGGCAGCCGATACTGCTGCAATCAAAAAAACGCTTGTAGGTTACCGCCGGCTTGAAGTTAAATGTACCGCTGCCCAGCCGCATCGGATATGGATACTCTTGATCGAGCACACCGCCCGTGGGAACTCGCGTCGTGCGATCGATATCGCCGGTGGGCACACTGAAACCAAAGTTAAATATCCACTGATCGCATGCGGATTCATGAAATTGCCACATCCCGCCAAGCGTTAGGTCCCCGAAACCCGAATTGTGGGTCGTAAACGGCGTGCCGGCCAATGGTGCGTTGGGCGGAAATGGCGTATTGCGAAGATGGTCCATGGTCAGCGAATTCCACATCGGCATGGCATACAGCGTAACGCTGTCGGTCAACCCGTACATGATGTGCATCATGTGCATTTCCATCGTCATTTGAGTTGGCGTCGCCAGCCCGTTTGTGCCGTCAAAGCCGAACGCCGCGGCATCCGGAACCGTGTTTGTACCGATCCGGTTATCTTCCATGTACATGTTCATGTACTTGTATTCAAACATCCACTCGCCGCGACCGTGCACGTGATCGCCCATCAGCCCGGCCGGCGCGTGTTTGTCGGCCAGCGATTTTCGGCCGCTAGCCGAGAGATCGGGAATGAGCCAACCGCGACCAAAAACATCGCTGTCGCAGCAGTGGTCCGATGTCTCACAACTGCAGTTGCCCGATTTCGTGTCGCCGCCCGCAGAGCAATTTGATCGAACTAACCGACTTGCCATGAAGGAAATTGCGGCGTCCGATTCGTCCGCCGCTGCGCGAAGAGCAGTCGCGGTCAGCACAAGAACGAATAGCAGGCGCGATATCTCGCGGAAACCATACATTGCCATTTGTCGACTCCATTCTATAGATTCGATCGGCAACCGATCATTTTGGCGGTTCGTTCGATCAAGCCGGCAAACTCCGTCTCGCAGGTTGATTGACGGGCGACCCTACAGAGTGCTATCGGCATACAGACATCCCCATTTTTTATGCAATTTGGTGAAGCATAAAAACTAGCTGGGCCGCATTATTGGAATGATTGGCACTCGCCGTACGAATCCTGTTATCATGTCGGCTCAGTCGGGTTATAACGATTGATCACCGATGAAATCATCCCGCCAACTGTTCGTCTGCGGTCCAACTGCGGCAAAGGAACTGTGTCATGCGAAACGGATCTAAATTTGCGCCGGCCCTGTTTTTCAT
Source organism: Planctomycetota bacterium (assembly GCA_036337375.1). Lineage (GTDB taxonomy): Bacteria > Planctomycetota > Planctomycetia > Pirellulales > UBA7805 > JAYZEI01. The sequence goes on from JAYZEI010000115.1 coordinate 19,278, forward strand.
CGCGCTTGGTGGGTTCGCACTGGACACCGGCCTGCTGAGGGGCGATGTGACATTGGCCCCGGTCATCGGCAACAACATGGTACTGCAGCGCGACAAACCCGTGCCCATCTGGGGTACGGCTGATGCTGGCGAAAAAGTAACCGTCAAGTTTTCCGGCCAAACCAAAACCGCGGTTGCGGGTAAAGACGGTCGCTGGCGGGTGACCCTCGACCCGCTTGCGGCAGAACCGGATCAGACGGGGCAGAGTATGCAGGTTCAGGCCGCGAACACGATAGCGATTGAAAATATTCTGGTCGGTGAAGTTTGGCTTTGCTCGGGCCAATCTAACATGGAGTGGACGGTTGGGCAGTCCTCCAACGCCGCGGCTGAAATTGCGGCGGCCGAGTATCCTCAGATTCGTCACCTTAAGATCGGCCACACTCCGGCGGCCAAACCACTGGCCACTGCGCGGACCGGAGGTTGGCAAGAATGCAACCCTCAAACCGCCGGAGGATTCACCGGGGTGGGATACTACTTTGGCCGCAAGATTAACCAGGAGTTAAAAGTCCCGATCGGCCTCATCGGCAGCAATTGGGGTGGCACACGGATCGAACCCTGGATTCCGCCGCAAGGATTTCGCTCGGTCGAAGCGTTGAAGAACATCGCCGACAACCTGGACCAGTTTCCGAAAGGGAGCGGAAACCGGGTGCAACACCAATCGGCGTTGGCCCTATACAACGGCATGATTCACCCGCTTGTCCCGTTCGCCATCCGCGGCGCGGTTTGGTATCAGGGCGAGTCGAATATGGGCGAGGGAATGCTGTACCACGAGAAAATGAAAGCGTTGATCACCGGTTGGCGACAGGTTTGGGGTCAGCAAGATCAGTTTCCATTTTATTGGGTGCAGTTGGCACCTTTCACGGGATACGGAGGTGGCGCGCTGCCCGCAATTTGGGAGGCGCAGACCGCCACGCTGTCTGTTCCAAACACCGGCATGAGTGTAACCACCGATATTACGGGCAATATGGGTGACATCCACCCGAGAAACAAACAAGATGTTGGCAAGCGTTTGGCGCTATGGGCACTGGCCAAGACCTACGGACATCGCGACTTGGTCTACTCCGGGCCGCTCTATCAGTCGATGAGGATCGAGGGCGACAAGATCCGGCTTTTCTTCGCCCACACCGGCGCTGGCCTGAAATCACGCGACGGAAAGGATTTAGATAGCTTTACGATCGCCGATGCTGGCGGGCAGTTCGCACCCGCTACGGCAACGATCGATGGCATGACGGTCGTCGTCCACGCACCGACCGTTAAAGCTCCGACACAAGTCCGTTTTGGTTGGCACAAGTTGGCGAATCCAAATCTCTGTAATAGCGAAGGTTTGCCCGCGGCGCCGTTCCGTACCGAGAACTGGCGAGGCGGCACTGGATTGCCGCCCGGCCCGGGTATCGTCTTCGGGGGCCGCCCGCTGGTTGTGAAAACCGCACGCTTCAAACCTAAAACCGCGGACGCGAAGTGGAGCGGCCAAGTTTTTTACCGCGCAACCGGTACAGAGACGTTTTCCTCGGCCGCCGCCGATCTGTCCGACGACGGGCAACTTGTTGCTACGATTCCGGCCGAAGCGACGCAGCGGCCATTCGAATACTACATCCAATTCAAAGAAGAAAGCCTGCCCGCGCTGACGGATCCGCCCGCAGCCGCCAAATTGCCCCATAAAGTCGTCCCCGACCTGCAACCGCCCACGGCCGTCACAGATCTCGCATCGCCCGCCGTGAGCGACTTCGGTGTGACCTTGCGCTGGGAGGCGGCCACGGACGATCATCGAGTGACCGGCTACCGAATATTCCGCGGCGACCGTGACGGATTCGCGGCTGCGGAAAACAACGAGTTGGGAAACGTACCGGCTCGGTTGCTCGAATATATCGATTCCACGCCGCCTGTCGGCAAGACGGCTTGGTATGCGGTCCGCGCGGTGGACGTGGTGGAACGCGATGGCGAACTTGCCTATTTCAAAGTTGACGTACCGCCAAATCGACCGCCGAAAAACCCGTTCAAGCTCGCCGCCGTAGCCGCCGGTAAGCGGGCATTTCTCCGCTGGTCCGGAAGTCTCGAACCGGACGTGGTCGCGATCGAAATCCTCCGAGGCACCGACGGCGACAGCGAATTGAAATTGCTGGCGACTGTTGACGACCTTGCAAAGACCACGTTTGCCGACGAAGGCTTGCAGGCCGACACAGATTATCGCTATGCGGTGCGTCTTCGTGACAGCGGCGACCTGACCAGCGCGGCAAGCGAACCACAGCTGGTTCGCCCCGGCCTCTATCTGAAGCGGATCAATTGCGGTGGCGACGAATTCGTCGCCGCGGACGGCATCCCCTGGGAGGCGGATAACGGTTCTGTCGCCGGAACGTCGCACTGGAAAGCGAAGACCGCAATCGCCGGCGCACCGTTGGATCTGCAGCCGATGTACCAAACCGAACGATGGTCTTATCAAACCATTCGCTACCGATTCGATCTCAAGCCCGGCGCATACGAGGTCACCGTGCATTTTGCCGAAACGAATCGGACTTATGCCGTAAAAGGAAAGCGAACCTTTGATGTCATCATGGGAGGCGACAAAATCCGCGAGGCGGTCGACGTCTTCGGCGAGTCCGGCGGGCCTAATACGGCCTGGCAGATGGCAACCAAGATCAAAGTCGCCGATTCGCCCTTCGTCGTCGAGCTCCGCAAAGGGCAGGCAGGGCCGGCGCTGAAGGGTATCCAAATCCGCGGCTTGCCTACTCCTTAGAACCCGGCGGGATACGATCTCCGGAGGACGAAAGCGATCATCACCGCGAGCTTTCCGCCTCGCGGTATCTCGGTCGCCTTTTCGATACTCGCAGCAATTGCAGGGTTCGGACCTCAGATGCCACGGTTGCGGCCGGCGGAAGATGCCGGATTCTGAACGACTTGCCGTCCCCGAAAACGACCGGCTGACAGCACTGCGGGGCATGGAACCCCGACCGCGGGCATGCTAAAACGTGCTAAAGTACGCGGCTGACCGGGTAACGGGTAAACAGTCGGCGATCACGCCTGCCGACGAAGGTCGCTCCCGCGAATGCCATCTGCCCCCATTTCGATAGGAGTATCCACCATGCGCGCGACGGTGTTGTTTGCTTTCCTGCTGACCGCGTTATCCTGCGTCTTTACCCCCGAACTGCTCAAAGCGGACGAGGATGGATTCAAGTCGATCTTCAATGGCAAAGACCTCGATGGCTGGAGCGGAAACGGAAAATTATGGCGTGTTGAGGACGGCGCGATTACCGGTGAGACAACCCCGAACAACCCGACTCGCGGCAATACGTTCGCCATCTGGAATCAGGGCCAAGTCGATGACTTCGAATTAACGCTGTCGTATCGCATCTTCGGCGGCAACTCGGGTATTCAGTATCGCTCCCGGGACCTTGGAAATTTCGTCGTCAGCGGCCATCAAGCCGATTTCGAGGCCGGCAATAAATGGAGCGGAACGCATTATCACGAGAAGGGTCGCGGCGTCCTGGCCGCCCGCGGCGAGAAGACGGAAATCGCGCTGGAAGGCAGACCAAAGGTGATTGAAAAACTCGGCGCGTCAAACGAGTTGCAAGCGAAGATTAAAAAAGAAGACTGGAACGAGTACCACATCATCGCCCGCGGCAAACGCATGATCCACAAGATCAACGGAGTCGTGATGACCGACGTGACGGACGGTCACAAGTCGGCCAGCCGAAGCGGCATCCTCGCTTTGCAACTGCACGCCGGGCCGCCAATGAAGGTCCAGTTCAAAGACATCCGGCTCAAGCGACTGCCGATGGAGGGAAAGAAAAAAGTCGTCTTTATGGCGGGCCGCGACAGTCACGGCCGCGGCTCCCACGAGCATCGCGGCGGCTGCGCACTGCTGGCAGTGGCGCTCAACGAAAACGTACCGAACGTTCACGCCACGGTTTACTTTGAGGGCTGGCCGCAAGATCCGACTGCACTGGACAACGCCGACGCGCTGGTCATGTATGCCGACGGTGGTGGCGGGCACCCTGTAAATCGACAGCTCGAACGGGTCGATGCCTACGTCAAAGACGGCATGGGCGTGGCCTGCATTCACTATGGTGTCGAAGTGCCCAAGGGACCGTCGGGCGAAAAGTTCCTCGATTGGATTGGCGGCTATTTCGAGACCCACTGGTCGGTCAATCCTCATTGGACCGCGAATTTCAAAACGTTCCCCGAACACGCGATCACCCGCGGCGTAAAGCCGTTTTCTATTAAGGACGAATGGTACTACCACATGCGGTTCCGGCCGGAGATGAAGGGCGTTACGCCGCTGCTCACCGATTTGCCGCCGAAAGAATCGCTCAGCCGCGGCAACGGCGCTCACAGCGGTAATCCGCACGTGCGGGCTGCCGTGCTCGAGCGCAAAGAAAAACAACACGTGGCTTGGTGCAGCGAAAACGAGGGCGGTAGCCGCGGTTTTGGCGTTACCGGCGGACACTTTCACCGCAGCTGGGGAGACGACAACTTCCGCAAGCTGGTGCTCAACGCCCTCGTCTGGGTCGCCCGGGCCGACGTACCCGCGGAAGGCGTCTCGTCGAAGTCGCTCACGCAGGCGGATCTTGAAGGTTTTCTCAACCTGCCGCGGAAAACCGCCGGCGTCACCTCACCCCCCAAGTCGCAAACAATCACCATTGCACCGAACGTAAAGCCAAAGTTTAAGAGCGAGATCATCAATAAAGATACAGCCGGTCACGTGGTCGATATCGACGTCGACATCACGGGTGCGAAGATTTTAACGCTCGTGGTTGACGATGGCGGCAACGGCGCCACAAACGACTGGGGCAACTGGGCCGAGCCGAGATTAATTGGGAAGAAAGGCGAATTGAAACTCACTGTCATCCGGCCAACCCGCATTCAACAGTCGAGCCTGGGGAAAGCGCGGTTGAACGGCAATACGGCGGGCCGCAAGATGAAAATCGGGGGCAAGCCGGTTTCCTATGGCATCGGCACGCACGCCAATTGCGTGATCACATACAAAGTTCCCGAGGGCTACACGCGTTTCAAGGCCCGCGGCGGGCTCGACGACGAATCGGTTGCCCAGGCAGGCAGCAAGTCATCGGTTCGCTTCAGCGTTTACGCGGGCGAGGCGGCGCCGGCCCTGACAGTCGCCTCGGGAAATCGTCCGGGAAACGCGCCGGTCAGCCGTGATCCGGCCCTCGCGGTTAGCGGTCTCGATGTCGCCGAAGGTCTGGAAGCGACGCTATTCGCCGCCGAGCCGATGATGCTCAATCCCAGCAACATTGAGATCGACCATCGAGGGCGGATCTGGGTCTGTGAAATCGTCAACTACCGCGGACATCGCAATCGCCGCGCGGAAGGTGACCGAATTCTGATTCTCGAAGACACCACCGGCGACGGCAGGGCGGACAAGACAACCACCTTCTACCAAGGCCGCGATATCGACTCGCCGCACGGTATCTGCGTGCTGCCGACGCCCGACGGAAAGGGCACGCGGGCGATCGTTTCCGCCGGCGCGAACGTCTTCATCATGACCGACGAAGACGGCGACCTGAAAGCGGATAAGAAAGAGGCCTTCTTCACCGGTATCTCCGGCGCACAACACGATCACGGCATCCACGCATTCGTTTTCGGACCGGACGGCAAGCTCTATTTCAACTTTGGCAACACTGGGCGACAAATCAAAGACAAAGACGGCAAACCGGTCATCGATATCGCGGGCAACGAAGTCGCCGCCCATCGCAAACCTTATCAAGAGGGTATGGTGTTCCGCTGCAACACGGACGGAAGCGAATTCGAAACGCTCGGCTGGAACTTCCGCAATAATTGGATGGCCACCGTCGACAGCTTCGGCACAATCTGGCAGAGCGACAACGACGACGACGGTAACCGCGGCGTGCGGATCAACTTTGTGATGGAGTTTGGCAACTACGGCTA
>JAYZEI010000116.1:0-2130 GCA_036337375.1 Planctomycetota bacterium
GCGGAGCTGCGTGCCCTGAAAGTAGGCGGGCAGAAAACCGTTCGACCAATTGCCGCTGCCGCCCTGAGGCGCGGCGAGTTCCGTCATCACAACGTAACCGGGGAGATTCTGATTTTCCGAACCAAGTCCATAAGTCAGCCAAGCGCCAACCGCCGGATCGCCGCCGAAGCGATTGCCGGTGTTCATGTGATACAGGGCCGTCGGATGGTTCACCGACTGGGCCTGGCAACCTCGATAAATGCAAAGCTCGTCCGCAACTTCCGGCGATGCCATGTGGACAAAATGCTCATTCATGGCAATGCCCGATTTTCCCGCTTTCCTAAATTTGAACGGGCTGCCCACATAAAATCTGCTTCCATTCGTCATGCCGGAAATTTGTTCGCTGCGGTTGACAAATTTTTTCAAATGCAGATCGCCCAGCTTCGGCTTCGGATCGAATGTGTCGATATGACTCGGCCCGCCCTCCATAAAGAGCATGATCACGGCCTTTGCTTTTGGCCGATGATGTGGTTGCTTGAGAGCGAGCGGACCTCTTCGCTCGTCGGCCGCAAGCAAATCTGTGATTGCAACGGATCCCAGCGACGCTCCCAGACCGTAAAGAAAATCGCGGCGATTGAAAAACATTCGTATTCCCTTTGTTCGCGGTGAAGGCGTTTGACTTCACGGCCCGGGGTGGCGGTGCGCTACGTCATACGACGGCTTTAGCGCACTTAGACTACCGTTGTTTTGCTCAGTGTCTTCGTTTGTCTTGAAACCTAGCGGCAGTGGAATTCAAAATACATAGATAAACGCATTGGAGTTAAACAATAACAGACAGATATCCGCCAGCGCCCGCGTCTCAGCGGTCACATCCGCGGCCTGTTTGCCGGGGACATAGTTTTCGTAAATGTCGAGCCGCTCTTCGTAAAACACGGCATCCCCGGAAAATTCTTCGATGACCGACCGCCTAACGCGAGTTGGGTACTCCACACGTTCCGGCTTGTGTTGGTGATGGTAGTCAACCATCTTTTCATAATGTTGGAGTAGCTTCTGACGAACGGACGCGCTCGGCTTGCGGCCAATGGCCAGCTGGTAGCCGCGCTGGATTCGATCCGTTGCCGTTTCGGCGTCGTGTTCTAAGCGAAGTGCCATGGCGATCGATCGGTTCGTGGCAACGTCGCTGTTCATCAATGAAAAGACTTGCGGCGTTACGCTGGGCGAGTCGCGCATTTCACAAGACTCGGCGGCACCGGGTTTATTGAACACCTCCAACAAGGGATCCGACAAACCACGCACGCGATAAGCGTAAATCGAACGCCGGTTTCGCAGCGCGGGTGTCCGCGATGGCTGCCATGCGGGCGCCAGTGAAAATTGCAGCATCCGGGGAGCAAGGGCGACTTCCATGTTGATCTCCGGCTTCGTCGGCAGTCCGCCGCCTTTCAGGTTCAATTCGCCGGTGACCGCCAGCATGGAATCTCGCAGTTCCTCCGCCGTCAATCGTCGTGGCTCAAAGACGGCCCACAGTTCGTTATTTGAATCCTTGTCGCGCAGCGTCTTGATGTCCGCGTGGGCGGTCTCCTGTTGATATGTCTCCGAGGTCATGATCAAACGATGCATCCGTTTCATCGACCAGCTCTTTGCCACAAATTCGGAAGCCAGCCAATCGAGCAATTCCGGGTGGGTCGGCTTCCTGCCGGTGGTCCCGAGGTTATTCGGGTTACCCGCCAGACCGCGACCAAAATGGTAATGCCACATTCGATTGACAATCGACCGGGTTGTCAGCGGGTTCTCGGGATTCGCGATCCAACGGGCCAACGCCAAACGGCGTCGCTGAAGTCCGCGGGGCAGCGCGTAGGGATCGTCCTTGCGGCCCGAGTAGGCGGCAAGCTGCAAACCGCTGAGCACCCCCGGTGCCACACTGCTGGAGGGCGAGAGCAAGCTACCGCCGGAATAAATGTAAGACTCCGGAATTTTTTTTGACTTCGTGATCTCCGATTTTTTACCCGGATCGGGCATCCGCAACTTGATTGATTTCTGGTAGGCGTCACCGCCGGAATAGACGCTCAACGCCAGGGGTTCAAATCGCTCCAACCGCCGCGTCCAAATGCGAACGTTTTGTTCGCGAACCTTGAGGATGCCCCGCTCTTGTCC
>JAYZEI010000117.1:0-3014 GCA_036337375.1 Planctomycetota bacterium
GATCACCGACCGGCTGTTTGCCGTGGCATTTTTCAATGCCTTGCCCAGTTCCAACAGCATGAATTTGCGTTGAGGGTCACTGGGTTGCTTCTTCTCTTCGGGAGGCATCTCGTTTCGGCCCAAGGCCTCGATCATCTTTTCAATGAGCTGCGGGTTTTTCTCCAAATCTAACCACGATGCATACTCGGTCAGCTTAACCTTGCCCTTGGTCTGCTTTCGTCCATGACAGTCGTAACAATACTTTTCGAGAATTGGCCCAATGCGCTGATTGAAGTCGACCCGATCCTGAACCGTGGTTTCTGCGGCCAGGGACCGGCCCGCGAAAATGTGGGCAGACGCCACGACCACAAGCAAGGCGATCATCGCTCGCCCAACTTTCTGTTGCGAATAGCTCACGAGGTCATCTCAGAGGGACTTGGACACGGATTATTCTAGTATAGTATCCATGAAATATCTCGCCATCAATATGAGTATTTCGCCGCCACTGATAGGAATTTGAAAACGGATCACGGGCGAGACGAAGTGATTATCGGCAAGATGGCGAAGCTTGTCAATTATTTGCAAGTTAGACAGTGTGAAAGTGGCGAGAACGCGCATCGAGCAAACTCGCACAGAAGTTCTCACGGAGCTTCGTCGACCATGAGTGATGTCTTCGCCCTGACTGACAATGTCGAACTGCAAAATATGCTGCAAAAGCAGCAGCAGACCTTGCAGGTATCGTCCAACATTTCTAAGCAATTGCATGATACGGCGTTGTCGGTGATCCGAAAGATCGGCTGAATGATACAGGACGTTTATAAAGAGAGCGAAACTGAGGATTAACCTCAAGCAGCTTCCGCCGCCTGACCGCGGTTCATGAGTTCGCCGCTTTGGCCATGGCCAGGATGCCGGTCTTCACTGCGTCGGGCCGGGCGGGCGTCGATCCTCTAGGAAAGCAGTCCGCCAATCACCTTGCCGAGTTGACCGTCGAGCAGCGATTGTTCGCGGCCGTTTTGTTTAAATGTCAGTTGCTCGGCGTCCAACCCGAACAATAGCAACAGAGTGGCATGATAGTCGTAGTGATTGACGATGTCCTCGACCGCGCGATGGCCGAACTCGTCCGTCGCGCCATGCGTCCCGCCCGCCCTAAAGCCGCCGCCGGCCACCCACATGCTAAAGCCGTACGTGTTGTGGTCGCGGCCGAAATTCTTGACGGTTGTGTCGTTTTGAATAACCGGCAGTCGCCCCATTTCTCCGCCCCAATGGACGACGGTCGAATCCAACAGCCCGCGCTGCTTTAGGTCTTTCACCAGCGCCGCAGCGGGCACATCAACCTTAGTACAAGATGCCGGCAAACGGGTTTGAATCGAGCCATGGTGATCCCAAAACTGATTCCTAGTGAAAAGCTGCACAAAGCGAACGCCCCGTTCGACCAGCCGTCGGGCGATCAGACACCGCGTGCCGAATTCCTGCGTGGCCGGAATGTTCAGCCCATACATTTCGTGGGTCGCTTTCGTTTCCTGTCCGATGTCGAGCGCATCGCGCGCCGCCGTTTGCATTCGCGCGGCCAAGTCGAAAGTCGCGATGCGGGCGCCAAGTTCCAATTCGCGCGGCCGCTTTGCCTGATGTTTGCGATTTAGCTGTCGTAGCAGATCGAGAAAGTCTTGCTGCGCGGCGCCTTGCAAGTGCTGAGGCGCGTTGAGATTTAGAATCCTCGGCTCGACCGGACGAATCACGGTCCCCTGAAACAGCGAAGGCAGCCAGCCGTTGGACCAGTTCAGAACGCCTTCGACCGGAAGCCCCTTGGGGTCCGTCATGGCGATGTAGGCCGGCAACTCGTCGGTCGTCGCGCCCAGCGCGTACGTCACCCAACTGCCCAGCGAAGGACGCCCCTGCTGCGTGCGGCCGCTGTTCATGGCATGAATCGACTGGCCGTGGTTATTAACACCAGTATGCATAGAACGGATGACGAGAATATCGTCGACGACTTCCGACAGGCCCGGCAACAGCTCAGACAACTCCGTGCCACTCTGGCCGTACTTTTGAAACTTCCAGGGGCTGCCGAGGACCCGCGAACTTGATTGAGCGGCGTTGTCGTACTTAATTTCGCCTGGAAACTTTTGCAGATGCATCTTGTTCAGCAGAGGCTTGGGGTCCATCAAATCGACCTGGCTCGGTCCGCCCTGCATGAACATCGAGATCATGGCCGTCGCCTGCGGCGGTTTTTGAGGTTGCTTCGACCTCAGGTCAAAACTGCGAATGCCCAAGTCCGGCTTGACCGGCTCGGCCTGCGCCGCGCGGCTGGTCAGCCAGGCGACCGCCAGCGGCGCGCTATTCAGCCCTGTCTGAGCGAGAAAGTGCCGACGAGTTGATTGATTGTGACTCATACGTTAGTCCACATAAATAAACTGATTGGCCGCCATTATGCCTTGGCAGACTACCGAAAGTGCTTTCTTTCGAGCCGCGTCAGCGGCGAGTTTGTCGTTGTCGTTCTGGTACGCCTTCGCCTGCTGTTCGATGAATTCGGTCATCGCCACCACCGCCTCTGCCGGCGATTCCTCCGCGTAAGCGATTGACCAGGCGAGCCGCACTTGCTCGGTGAGCGATTGGCCGGCCTCGCGGATCACGCGATCGGCGAACGACGCGGCATACCGAGCCATGAAGTCGCTGTTCATCAACAGCAGCGCCTGCGGCGCGACGTTCGACGACGGCCGTTTCGTGCAATTGGGCGCAACCGTCGCAATGTCAAACGTCTCAAGCACGGCGAGCGGGCGCGTGCGGCGGACTTGGATGTAGAGGCTTCGTCGATGTCCTTCACCTCCTAGCCCCGAATCGCCACTTGGCTTACGCTCGCCGTCGAGTTTCTCCTTGCCGACCACAATCTGGCCGACGCCATCCTCCATTACGGGAAGCGGCGGGCCAAACATCTTGTCGTTGATTTGACCGCTGACGGCCAGTACCGCGTCGCGGAAGATCTCCGACTCGATCCGGCGAATTGACTGTCGCGCGTAAAGCCGGTTATCGGGATCGATCGT
>JAYZEI010000118.1:0-12610 GCA_036337375.1 Planctomycetota bacterium
CCTCTAAAATCCCACTAATTGTCGGCACAAAGATATAGTCCTTACTGATCCCAGGTCCGGCACCGGGGGCACCGACTACGCGACGACTCCAAGAAGATTTTCCCGTCGCCCGCTCGAACACGTACAGTGTCGAACCGTTCAAGGCCGCAACGTATTCGTCGCTTACACCAATTTCCGTTGTCGGATGCAACGGGGATCCGATCCGATTGACCCACATCGTTTTGCCAGTTTCGGCATCGATGGCCTGCAGGACGCCGCGTTTGGTCTGGGCAAATAGCGTCCGGTCGTGGATGGCAATGCTCTGCACTCGGTCGCGGGAACGATCCAGGTCGACCTGTGCAAACCAAGACCGCGTCAATCCGTATCGCCGCGCAGTAATTTCCGAGATCAACGGACTGCGAACCTGCGCCCAAAGTGTGGAAGAAGCAAGCGTGACCACCGCAATTAGCGACAACATCCCCAGACGGATCATGTTCCAACTCCGCGTTAAAGTTCGCGACCGCCCAGAAAAGACACCCGGGCAAAAGGCGGTCCCCACCCAAGATAACAGGATAACTTCAATCATAGTTAGTATCAGGAAATTGTGGAGCACTTTTCCGAAACAACTAGTACCTCGGGGGGGTGGCTATTGGCGATTATGCCGTTCGTAGGGTAGGGCGTAGCATTTTTCGAGCTTGGCAATACGATGGTTCCGTACCAGGTCGGATCGGAACCAGAGTTCGGGCAAAATGGAAATTTACGCGGACGTCGAAGCAGCACTGGAGGCAGCGCTCGGATATCTGAACTTCTCGGCGGGCGCAAGTGATCCCAAATTCTTGACCAGTCTCAACGCGTTGTATCGCGACGTCTGCACGACGGCGGTCGATCACGGAAAATCCAGCCGGGCTGGCTCTCCCTGGAACACACTGCGCGGACGGCTTTGTCAAAAACTGGACGACCTCGAATCGAAGTCGTCGGCGTTCGCGGACGTCAGCCAGGCGCGGTTGGTCGTAGCCGCAACCCATGACCAAATCCTCCCAGCTTACCTTGCCCATCATCGTGAATTGCTGTTTCATCAGACCGATAACTCCCTGTTCGGCCCGTTTTTTCTTGGACGATGTTACGAGGCAGCATTGCAGTGCCGTGAGGCCGCCGACAATGGCGAGCAACTCGTCGAACTCGTCCTCCGCCAGCTCAACGACTACATCGGGTATCGTCCGATCGCCACACTCGAGTCCAAACGGAAAATCGAACCGTATCCTCATGAGCGGTGCCGGCCACTTCCAATTTACATCCACGGTGCCGGCGCGGCATACGGCCCGTACGAAGCGCTCGTGCTGAAAACGATTGAGATTCTGGCCGCCACCAATCCAACGTTGTGCGATCAGGCACACTTTGATTTGTCGCGTATGGAAGAGTTGGCGATCGATCCGCGCAGCTATGACTTTGATCATCCCGTGAACAAGCGTCCTAACTATCAGTTCGGCCAGTGGGATCCGCATTGCATCGACAATAAGGGGTTTTATCGTCGCTTCATCATCCAACAAGTGACCATCGATGCACTGTTGTGTCGAGTTGAAACCAACGGTGAAATCGACAAAAACGAGTTGCTCGGCGAAGCCGCCGCGGCGCTGGCCGGCGTTATTCTGATGTCATCGGGCGTCAGTGGCTGGGGCCCGGAAGCGCATTCGTCCGACGTGACGCTCAGCAAATTACTACCTAAAATCGCAGCATTTAGAGACGACTTTTACGAGGAGCTGTTGGAGAAAAATGCCGGTTGCGAACATTTGATTGAGGAGGCCCGGCGATTGAAACAGCCCTACGGCGGCGTCCGGCAGGATTTAAATTCCCGGCTGTCCAACGCCCGCGGCAGCCAATTGGAGCACGTGCATCTGGCGAGAGTATTTTCCCGCATCGGGTATTCCGATGCGTCATCCCGACAAGCCGCGCTGGTCCCCACTGCCTCGGCGCGGATCATCTGCGAAATTCAGTGCCGGATCACCGAAGGACAGTTTCAGCTGGATGTGGGTAACATCGCCAAGACTGCGCAGGCACTTCCCGAAATTTCCGAAATGCTTCACCGTGGCATCGGCTGCGGCGCGATCATCGATCCTTGGAGCATGCTGGGCTTCGATGCACAATTCAGCCTGTTCCCATCGCTCGAAAACACGGTTCCCGATCATCGCGCCGATGAACTCATCGAATTGATGGACGACATATTCGCGCTGCACGCGAGATGTTGGTGTCTGGCTGCCGCAACGGGTGATCCATCGACCATCGAAAGCGTCGCCGGCAGTTTTGACGAGTTGGCCAGTTGGTGGGATCAATTCGCAGTAACCACGATCAGCCACGTCAACGGATTTGAAGCAGCCCCTCTCAAGGCGGCCAGCCAGGCCGCCGCGCAGGCGTTGGCCGCTTGGCAGGATGCGGGTGAAAAGTCGGGAGATGTCGCCTTCTGGAGTCCGTTTGCGGCCCAGTTTGATTCGGCCAAAGCTTACGTGCTGGTGTTGGACGCGTTACTCGATCGGCACGACTACATCGCGTCGATGGCGTTGCTGATGCACTGGCTAAGCCAGGCGGACCGCGTACCGCTGCAAAAAGGCAGCGACTGGTTTCATACCGTTGCCTCGCGCTGGCTCGAGCAGCAATTGTCGCCGCCACATTCCGCAAATTCGATCACCCCTTCAGCGGGTGGTGACGCGGCAGACATCGACTGGCCGCTTGTCGCCAAGTTCTTTGATTATCTCGAGGCAAATGCCGATCATTATTGGTCGGTTCCGCAACTTGAACCGACGTTGGTGCTAGGTCCCGAAGCAGAATCCGAGGAATCTGCCGAACTCGACGAGGACGATGAAGACAACCTCTATGCCGCGGCGTACGAGAATGTCGTGTATCACGACACCACCGACGACGGGATCGACAGCGAACTGCTCGGCGACGGTATTCCGGAAACGGATGACTACGCACTGGACTACGAAGTCAAACGCATCAGTGATCGCTTGGCATTCCTGTTGACCGTAGCCCGACTTTGGAAGCGGACTGCCCAGGCATTGGTCACGATCGAGCCTGCCGAGAAATCCAAGCCGGTAGCCGATCGCATTGAGGGTTGGCTGCGGCAAGTGCTGATGAACCGTGGAGAGATGAACGCATTGATTCGCGCGGTCGCGCGGCAAAAGGTTCCGTTGCCGAGTCCGTCATTTGCATCGATGGTCGAATACGATCGCCGGCGATCCGTTCAAGAGTCGCTGTTGGAACGCATCGTCGCCAGTTGTGTGGGTTGCAGCGAAGCCGCACTGTTTCTGCTGACGGCGGGAGCGACAACGAATGAACCGCCTTTGGACGACGATCTGATCGCATTCGCCGACATGTTGCGGGCCACACTATCCGGTAATGTTGAAGTAGTTCGCGAGCAGTTATCCGCAGTACAACAAGCGCTGAGCCAGCAGTCCTTGCTGTACGTTCCACTCGCCCGCGGCGGCGATCCCGTCAAGTTGGCCGCAACGCGGACGCGGCAACGCGGTATACGCCTGCTACTCGCGGTTTTGCCCAGACTCGGATTGGTCGGCGAAACCGTCGAACTGTTGGAATTTTGCAGCGAGATGGAACATAACCGACCACTCGGGTCCGGAGCTGTAACCGAATTTGATCAGCTTTTCAAAATCGGGCACCAGGCACTCGTGGACTGCATCGTCACATCAAGCGAATCGTGGTCGCAACGCGGGGACCGTTCGACCGCAGACGACGACAATGGCTTGATCGAGCATCTCCAGGACTTGACCGAGGCGATGATGCAGCGTTGGTTACGCCACAGCGAGACGCTACGTCTGTCGGTGCTTGAGAAGGTGATGAAGGACAAACCCTGGCAGCGTTTGGTCGATTTCGTTAAGCAATTTGGTGACCGTTTATTTGAGCAGGCGTTTTTCAACCTGGGCAATCTGCGTGCAATTCTGCATCAAGGCGTTGACGACTGGCTGGACGAAATGGCGGAAATCGCTGACGAAGACGAGATGCCGCTACTGGCCACGATTGGCGACGAGCACTCCCGCCGCAAGATCGTCGAAAATCTACAGTTAATTCTCTCGGCCATCGTCGAAAACTATACCGAGTACCGCGACTACAACGGAACAACGACACAATCGGATCGCGGCGAAATGCTGTTTACGCTGCTGGACATGCTCCGGTTGCGCAATCGATACGATCGCCTTGCCTGGAACATGACGCCGCTGGTATTAACGCACGAAGTTCTTGTCCGCCAACGGCGGAGCGGCGTGGCCGAAATCTGGCGGCAGGAGATGTTTTCCAACACCGCTGAATTCGCGGACGACTTAACGGCGCAGCTCCACGAATTGCAACGGCAATACGGCATGCGATTATCGACGGTTGCCGACCGCATCGGGGAACGATTCGTAAGACCACTCCTGATCGATCGAATCTGTGCTCTGGTTGAGCCGGCGATGACGGAAGCTCGAACGCACGTGCCGGCTGCGGCATTCGCTGAACTTGAGGGCCTGCTCGATGAACTGACCGCGGAACCGACCGGCGTTGGCCTCGACGTGCCGGTTTGGTTGGAACGACTCGAAGTGGAAGTCGATCGCGAACGGCAATCCTACCTACAGCAGCTCGATATCCTCGAGGAAGCCGCATTGCTAATTCCGCAACGTGTGCTTTCGCGACACGATTCGCAAGAGCAACTCGAAACGATCTAAATGCCGGGCGGCGGCCAAGTTGCTCTCCACGCCGGCGTCGTCAAACCGACCCGCGTATCGTCATCTTGACAACAGCAAGCGTTTCAATGCTCGCGGGCGGACCGTTGTGCTCGTCGATCCGCTAAACTCACCGGATTCTTGAGGTTAAGCCGGACAGCGGCAGAAGCAGAAACTCGTCGAATCTACTTCGGTATCACGATTGCACCCTCTGATTAGCTGGCAATTCCCTCCACGACTCGATTGGAGAACCGGTGATGTTCTTTAAGTTAATTTCACGCGCAATCTTTGCGGTAACGGCTGTTGTATTTACGACGGACCAAGTGGCCGCTCAACCGCTAAGGAAGCCCGTTTCTGACTTAGCGGCGACCAACATGGTCATCAGTTCCAACTACGGACTCGTCATCGCTACCGTTCAAAACCTCGGCCGCCTCGAATCTCAAACCGGGCAGCGTTATGTTATTGAAAAAGTTCACAGCGATGGAACACGCCGCTTGGTCGCAACAAGCACGCTGCCGGCTATCCGCCCCGGCAGGAGGCACAATGTCAAAGTCGCTTTTCGGCAACAGCCCGGCACGACGCGAACCTACACGATGACGATCTCGCCTCGGCAGGATGCGTCGGCCGGCAACAACAAAATCAGTCGCACGCATACTTCTCCGGCGCTCCGCGCCGATTTGGCCGCCGAAATTGTCGTCGACCCCCACAGTCTGGTAATTACCAGCTACGTTCGCAACGTCGGCAACTCGCGATATGCAGGCAATCGCACCGCGCGGCGCAGTGATCCACAACGCGGGCCGGAGTTCACCATCGGCGAAACGGTGAAAATCATTCCTCTGGGCCCCGGTCAGCGGCAGATGATTTTCCGTCAACCGACTCGAGACCACGCGCGGCAAACGTTCAAGCTGATCATTTCCCCCGGCGATCACAACGCCGAGAATGATGTGGCGACCAAAACCCGTTAGCGGCGAACGGGCTATTTTTACGAAAAAGGCTGGCGCACGTTGTTTGGTGCGGTCGAACGATTGCGATCTATCAAGACGGCGGCAGCTCCGCGACAAGTACGATTCGATCGCATTGTTGCTGGCGCAGACGACGTCCGTCCTTGCGGTAGCTGCCGTGCGGACCACTTCGCAAAACCTAAATCTGTGCAAGTTTCGGACGAACCGATCAACCACGCAGCGATTCTTTCACTTTCACTTTCGCCACCGCACCCCGCCCCGCGCTGATTTGACCGGAATCTCTGCGCAACGCACCGGCGAACGTTGACACACACACAGATCGCGGGCGACAATTGTATTAAATACCGGTGGCGGGATCACCCGTTGAACCGCGATCACGAAGCGACGGTTTGCCATGAACCGCAGAACAACCACTGAACGTAGATTTGACACGCGGTGCCGCATAAATCGCCGCGAGTTGCTCCGCGGGGGAAGTCTCAGCTTGTTGGGGCTCTCACTGCCGGAACTTCTTGCTACGCGGCATTCAGCGCTCGCCGCCGCGTCGTCTGGGACCTTCGGCCGCGCAAAGTCCTGTATCCTGCTATTCATGTGGGGCGGACCGGCGCACCAGGATACTTGGGACATGAAGCCCGATGCTGCGGTTGAAGTCCGCGGCGAATTCAAACCGATCAGCACCGAGGTACCCGGCATTCAGATCTGCGAACACTTTCCCCGGCTCGCCCAGCGGACCGACAAACTGTGCCTTGTCCGCTCGATGACACATGATAATCCGGATCACACCGTTTCAACGCATTACTTATTGACCGGCGAACCTCCACCCCAATCAAAGGAAATTCGCGCGCAATGGCCGCACATGGGATCGGTATTGGCGAGGCTGGGCCGCGGCCGCGGCCCGCTGCCTCCCTTTGTTTCGATGCGGCCGAAATTGGAGAACACCGTGCCGCGGTTTGTCGAACAAAGCCAAGGCCAATTCGCCGGTTGGCTGGGTCCGATTTACGACCCGTTGACGTTGGATCAGGATCCTAGCCGTTCGGATTACCACGTTGCCGAACTATCGTTGCACGCCGACGTCTCGCACACGCGATTCGATCGCCGCAAGTCGTTGTTGCGGCAATTGGATCGAGGACTCCGAAGCGGATCGGAAAACTTTGATGCGCTCGGCGCACACCGGCGGCGGGCATTCGAATTGCTGTCCGCGGCGGCCGAACAGCGGGGCGCTTTCAACCTGGATGAAGAGCCGGCCGCAATCCGCGATCGTTACGGACGCAATCCACACGGCCAGTCGGTGCTGCAAGCGCGGCGGCTCGTCGAGCGCGGTGTACCGCTAGTCACCGTATTCTGGCCCAACGACGGCATTAAAAATGTGAGTGTGTACTGGGACACGCACAGTCGGAACTTTATCGATCTCAAACAGCGGCTGATGCCGGTCGCGGACCAGGCTTTTTCTACGTTGCTCGACGATCTTTCCGATCGCGGCATGCTGGACGACACGATGGTGATTTGGACCGGCGAATTCGGCCGTACGCCGCGCGTCGGCCAGAAATTTAGCGACGCCGGCGCCGGCAAAGACGGGCGCGATCACTGGCCTAGCTGCTTTACCTCGGTGTTGGCCGGCGGTGGAATTGCCGGCGGCGCGGTTTACGGCCGCTCGGATCGGCACGCGGCGTACCCCGCCGAAGCGCCGGTCCATCCGCGTGATTTGGTCGCGACTTGTTATCACGCGCTAGGTGTGCCCGCAGCGCAAACCCTGAATGATGTGCAAGGGCGTCCGCAATTCGTCCGGCCCGGCAAAGCGATCACGAAGTTGTTTGCCTGATGCCCGCGATGGCCGCCGGCCGCACGTTGTTTTCAGCGCCGCGGGGCCCGATTCGACACGGTTGGCCGATTTCCGGCCGGGAAGTTAGAGCGACTGGAGAAATTCCATCAAATCGTCCAACGCGTCCGCGTCAAACTCCAAGTCGTTGGGGTGATTGAATTCGTCGAAGACGTCCCGTAATTGTTTCGCACGGCCATCGTGAAAATAAGGCCCGCGCTGGCTGACGCCCAGCAGCGACGGTGGATTGAACTCTTTCTGACCGACCTCGTCGTGGATGCCGACGTCGAACACCGACGTGCTGGTATATTTGGGCGGAAAATGGCAATTCGAGCAACTGTGTTTGTAAAACAAATCCCGGCCGCGACGGATCGCCGCATGATCGGTTTCGCCACGAGCCACATTCAATGACGGAGGCGGTGCGAGCGTGCGCACGAACGCCTGCAAAGCTTCGACGTTTTTATTGTTCAGCCGTCCGGTCTCTTTCCCTTGCATCGTCGAATCGATCGACTTGTGAATCTGTGCAGCCAGTAATTCCTGCGAGCCCTTCCAGGCCCAGGGCGTTGTTTCACCGGTGCCCAATAGCGACAAAACTCGCTTGGGCGCACCGAATCCGTCATCGCCCAGATTGTCGTTCAATTGTCCATTTGTATGGCCGTCGGTGTGGCAACTGTGGCAACTCAACCAGCCATGCAGCGACAACCGCGAGTCGAAGAACAATCGCTCGCCCATCTCCGCGGCGGTCAATTCCGCTTGCGGCCCCAACTCAATCGTCCCTTCAAGAGTCGCTGTGGCCATGTCGATCATCGAAATCGAATCGTCCAGTGTGTTGGCAACGTACAAAGTTCGGCAATCGTTGTCGGTTGCCAACGCCGTCGGTAAGCGGCCGACTTTGACCCGCCGCAACGGATTGGGAACGGAACGCACAAATCCAATTTCGTCGACACCGCTGAGGCAAACGACCATCTGTCCGCTCGACGCGATCAGAATCGCGCCGGGGTCGCCCGCGCCGTTGTTCGGTTCACCCAGCGGAAAAAGACTCCAGTGTGCAATGCGTTTTTCGCCAACCGTTTGTTGATCGTCTCGCGTCGGCTGCTGTAGATCGTCGACCGCAACAGAGATTACCGCGTTGCCCATCAACGTGCCCCAAAACACACGCGACCGCGTCGTGGAGGTAAAATTGCTTAGTCGCTGATGCGCGATCATCAGCTCGTCACCGCCGGTGCTCACCGCCAAACCACGAATGTTGTGTCCATCGAACGTGTGGACAGATTGCAGCTCGCCCTCCTCAAAATCAACCACGCCCAGCCGTCCCGCAAACGAGTCGGCCACATACAGCCAGTCGCCCTTCGTATTGAACTCCTGTAACCTCGGCGCGAACGGCAGATCGATTATCTTGCCGACCCTCAGCGCACCGTCCGCGTCGAATTCCAGTAAAGTTAACCGTCGCGACCAAAGCGACGCGACCGAACATCTTTTGCCATCGGCCGTCACCCGGACGCTGACCGGCGAATGCGGCACCCGCAACCGCTGCTTGACGGACAATTTCGCACCGTGATATTGAAGGACAACGACCTCATGCCGCGACTCGTTGGTCGCCAACAGCAGATTGCTGCGCGGAATCGAAGTCAAATCCGAAAGGAACCCGCCGAGTTCCAGTTCACCGACAACCCGCCTCGCGTTTAGGTCAAAAACCGAGACGGAGCCGCTCGCCCGGTTGGCAATAAACAGCAGGCGGGCCTCGCACACCATCGCGATTGGCCGCCGCAACCGCGGTTGCCGCAATCGTTCCGGCTCGGCGGCATATCCCGCAGTTAGACAACTAAAACAGGTAATTGCGAATGTGATTCTTGATAGCGAGTTCATTACGCGGCTACAGCCAAATGGCCACTTACTAACCCTGCCGATGACTGGCGGAGCAATAGAGTATAACACGCCCGGGGAACTGCACCGCCAGCCCATAACTCGATGTCTAAAAGGTCCTCGCAAAGCCCAACGGGCGACGGCGGCGGAAAGGCCGTACCACAGGACATGACTCAATGTGGGCCGAAAGCACAAAACTAATCCGCCACAGCGGACACGGAGGCGTTATTATTAGCGGGAGTGGGCTGTTCCGTGTTCGGTGACCGGAGAACAAAAATGACGAAATCGCAGTGGATCGTCGACACGACCGACGAAACATTCGAGAACGATGTGATCACGCGGTCCAACGATTTACCCGTGGTCGTCGACTTTTGGTCCGAGACATGCGCGCCGTGTAGGGCGCTGGCGCCAACGCTGGAGAAGTTGGCAGAGGAATTTGACGGAAAATTCTTGCTGGTCAAAGCGAACACCGAACATGCGGCGAACGCGGCAACATATTGTGGCGTACAGTCGATTCCAGCGGTCTTTGGGTTCCGCGACGGCGCGCCGGTTGACATGTTTGTCGGCCTGCTGGGCGAAGACCAAATCAAGATTTGGCTGGAGCAGTTGCTGCCCAGCAAAGCCGAACAACTCGTGGCCGAAGCCCGCGCACAGGAACAAGACGATCCCCCCGCGGCCGAAGCAAAATACCGCGCCGCGGTCGAATTGGATGGCGAACTAGCAAAAGCCAAAATCGGGCTGGCGGCGCTGCTGCTCGCACAAAATCAACCCGATGAATGCCGCGAGTTGATCGCGGAACTCGACGCCCGCGGCTACCTGGAGCCCGAAGCCCAAAAGATTCAGGCGGAATTAAGCCTGCGCGGCAAAGCCGCAGAGGCCGGCAGTGTGGATCAGTGCCGTGCGGCGATCGAAGCAGAACCCGACGACCACTCCCTAAAGTTACGGTTTGCCGAAGTGTTAGCCGTCGCCGGCCAATACGAAGAATCACTGCAAACCGCCTTGTGGCTCGTCGAAAATCACAAAAAGGAATTCGGCGAACCCGCACGCAAAATGATGGTCGATATCTTCCAGTTGCTGTCGGACGACTCCGAATTGACCGGCAACTATCGTCGCAAACTGTCGGCTGCACTATACTAGGCCGTTCTTCCAAGAGTTCCGAGTTCGCTGATGCCCCCACCGTCTCTGGCCAATCGCACATTACCGCTAGTCGCTACCGCGTCGCTGTTTTTGGTCGCGACGGCGTTGGCGCTGAAATTCGGTATTTTACCGTCGAAGCCCGAGCATGAAGTCCGGGAGGAGGAAAAGGACCAGACACCGCCGGCGGGGGTTACAGGGGCGACCGCGGTACGGGTCGACGATGATGATTCCAACGTATCGGAACCCCGCAGTCCGTCACCGGCAGACGCCCCGGGTGCACCACCACCGGTCGGCGGCGACGCGGAAACGAATTCGATTCGCTGGCAGCCGATTCCCGATGCCGCCGCACAAAAATCCGCGATCGTATTTGTCCGGGATGCATTTCAGAACAAGATTGATCGCAGCACATCTCCGAAAGCGAAGCGGGCGCTGGCCGGTGAGTTAATCGCGATTGGGACCACCATCCAAGACGACGCCGCGGCACGATTTGTTCTCTTTCGTCTGGCCCGCAACCTGGGAGTCGAATCCGGAGACGCTGCAACCGTGATCGACGCAATCAACACAACGGCGGAGTCGTTCGATATCGACGCCTTGCCTATAAAGGCGTCGGCGCTCGGCACCGTGGCGAAATCGGTACAAACAGAGGATGACCGGACAAACTTCTTCGCGTATTCATGGCAGACCATCGACGAGGCCGTGAAAGCAGATCGTTTCCGGGTGGCGTTGCAAACGGTCGAGGCGGCAACCGAATTGGCTCGCGGCGTCAATGACGCCAAACAACTCGACCAGCTTCAACGCCAAGACAAGCTGCTGAAGGTACAGGCCGAGGAATTCAAACAATTTGAAGCGGCCGTCAGCACGCTGCTGGAAGACCCGGATAGTCCGACTTTGAATTTGACGGCCGGTCGGTATCTGTGCTTCGAGAAAGGTGATTGGCTGCACGGTTTGCCGATGCTCGCAAAGACCGACGAGTTGGAAATCAAGCGCGCCGCGGCAGCAGACTTGGCCACACCACAGCAAACGGACGAACAAAAAACCGTAGGAGACGCTTGGTGGAAGCTGGCAAGCCGTGAGAACAAAAGTGCCGAGCGGCAAATACAGCGCCGCGCCGTCTACTGGTATCAACAGGCGCTGCCCGAATCGGCCGGCTTGTCGAAAAGAATCCTGACGACCCGCATCGCGGAATTCAGCGGCCGCGAGGCCGACACACCGCTGAAGCCCGCGCGGGAAGTGGCGGTGCGCCGGCCCGAGAAAGAACTCGTGCTCGGCTCCGCTTACGATTCCCGTACAATCGTAGGCAGCTTTGAAGTCACCTGGCGGGCAATTAGCGGTGCGAGCGGCAAAACGACCTACGCATTCGAGAAAGATGGAACGGCAAAGGTGAATAACCGAAATGTCGGGATGTGGAAGCGGAACGGAAAGAAAATACAATTGACTTTCGCCGATGGAAATCAAGGCGCGGTGTTAATTACCTTGCCCAACAAGGAAACGCTGCTCGGACAGCACAAAACGCCGCAAGGGAATGTCACGACTTGGTTCGGCAGGCGGATGCCGTAGAACGAGTTCCAGTCCGTTTCGGCCGAACAAAACCGGCCGTGTGACAGGATTATTTCTTCTCGGACGGTTTGCTAAGACCTGCTATACTGTGTGACTCGCCTCGTATACAGTTCCGCAGCAGAATTTCGGGCCATGAGCGAAGCGTTCAATCCATACTTGAAGTGGCTTGGCATCCCGGAGGATGAACAGCCTGCGGATTTTTACCGCTTGCTGGGCATCAGTAGGTTCACCGACGACGCCGAAGTCATCCAGAACGCCGCCGACCGCCAGATGACGCATCTGCGCAACTTGCAGATGGGTGACAGGGCCAAGCTGTCACAGCGGCTGCTCAACGAAATCGCCGCCGCCAAAATCTGTCTTTTGGATGACACCCGAAGAGCCGAATACGACAGCGAACTGAGCAATGGCGGATTGTCGGTCGCAGCCGAACCATTCGCAGATGAAGCATCGCCGCAACCCGCCATCGAATCGAACGGCGTGGAAGAGGAAAACGCCGATGTGGGTGGATCGAAACAACAACCGGCGGGAGAGCCGACCGCAACAAAAAGGCCATCCGTCGACACAGATTCCGCCGATGCGGCGGTTTCCATCGGCGG
>JAYZEI010000119.1:0-14641 GCA_036337375.1 Planctomycetota bacterium
TCGGTGTATTTTTCGGATTGATCGGCTTTATGATGCGGACGTCCCTGAAGAAATGGGATGCCTGGCGTGCCGAACAAAGATGGAAATCCCCATCGGAACTGGAGGCCGAGGCGCTGGAACACCCGCACCAGCCGGTCTATGGAGATTCCGAGACCTATTTCAATGAGTGGGCAGCCCAGTTCCTTTCACCCGGGCAACTGGACCGACTCCACGAAGAACACGGCTCCGCCAAGACGGGTGAAGAATTGAATGCCGACGGCAACTAAACCAACCTGCCACACCTATTGGCTGGTGCCGGCGATCAGCGCCACCACCAAGGCGAGGACGACGATGGCGGCCACGATAGCCCACGTGAGCCAGGCCTTGCCGAGCTTGTGGTCGTGCATCGCTTGCTTCGTCGCGACATCACGCTTGTGCTCCAGCGAGTCCGTGTAACGGAGTTCGAACTGCTCACCACAGTGGGGGCAGAGCACCGAATCGCCCATGGTGCTGTAGGGAGTGGTGAGTGGATGCTGATTGGGACAGGGAACCGTAACCAACCGCTGGGAGGCGGTTTCTCCGGTTGGGTCAAAGGCGTCGCGCGGCCCGACGCTTAGCATGTCCGCCGCATTGGAGTCCTCGTCATCGCCGGTTGATTCTTCTCCGTGCAAAAACTCAAACCGCCCGCCCCGGCGTCCGACATGCACCCCATCCTCTTCGGCCGCGTCGAACCCCGCGGTCGGCGGCGGAACAGCGGTCGGCTCTTCTGCCGGTTCCGGCGACGGAATGATAAAGGTCGTTCCGCATTGCGGACATTGAATGGTCTGCCCCGCATGCACTTCGTCGCCTTGCAGGACGTGACCCTGCGGACACATGAATTGAAACGCCATACTCAAAACTCGCGGTTTACGTCGCGGCGGTTCGCCGTAGAGATTTCATCATAAAATCGCCCCGCGGCGCGGGCAAGACGGAAGTGCGGAAGCCGGGATTTAGACGATCTTCCGGTTCCAGGCGTCGCGGGCATACTTTTCACGGACAAGTTGGGTTGTCAATTCGCGCGGCCACGGGTCGGTCGTGGCAACTGCCTGCCAAACTCCCACAGTTCTTGAACGAACTTCGCCGCCGGAAATCGGGAGATTGGCCACAAACGCCCCGTGCGGCCGGGCTTCGCGGTAATCGGGTTGCCGTGGCGGCATGCACAGATAGCGATCGATAAGTTCCAGCGGCATATCGTAAAGCAACGTTCCATGATAAAGCATGCTGTGACGGCAACACCGCATACTGTTACCGGAGACTTTGCGGTTGACGAGGGCCAGATCGCTGACGCCCGCCTGGCGCAGGCCCGGCGCAAGGGCGTCCAAAGCTGCCGCCATGCGGTCCAGTACGAACCGGTGCGCCCGGTCGATCAACCGCAAGTCGGGGCGACGGTCATAAGCGAACACCAGCGCATACATCAAACAGCCCGGTGCCGCGACAACAGCCGCGCCGCCGCTGGTGCGGCGAATAATGGGAACCGCATCTGCTTCACATGCGGCAACATTGACTTCTTCGGCGATCGCCGAGGAACGGCCGACGACAACGATTGGGGATACCGGCTCCCAAATACGCAACGTCCCGCGGGCCGCCGCTTCCCGATCGGCCACCAACACTAACGCCTCGTCCAGCGCAATGTTCTCTTCCGGCGTCGAGAGTGTGAGGTCGAGCAGTCGCATGAATCCGTCAAATCACCCGGTTCTACCTTAACAACGTCAAAATCCGCCGTTCCCGTCGCCTTGAAAACTTGCTGCACACTCCTACACTGTTGGGTTGCCCTCCAGCGTCGTATTTCGAGAGCTTCATGTCAGATTCCACTGAAAATGCCGCTGCCGACTCCGTCAACAACATCTCGCCCCGCGAATCGCTGCCGGACGTGAAACCGCCCACTGCCGGTTTCATTTTACAGTTGTTCGTGATCCCGGGCGTTATCGTCTTTGTAATTGTCATTGTCGTTCTGCTGTTTAGGTGGCTGGCGCACATGGGCGGCGGCGACCCCTACGCCAGCCTCGAGGCCATGAAAAAGAACCGCTCGGACAGTTGGCAGCAGGCGCACAACCTGATCGAAACGCTGCGACAGAGCGACGAGTATAAACAAGACGACGAACTAGCTAAAGCCATTGCCCATTACTTGATCGAACTGGATGAGGTCGATTTGCCTGCTCCGTCGGCAGCGACCGCGGCGGACCAACCCCGTAGATCTCGCGATCTGCGCAGCGAAGAGATCGCCCGGCGGGGAGTACTGTGCAAAGCGCTGGGCGAATTTTTTGTGGCTGAGCATTCACTTCCGGTGCTGATACGTTTGGCGTCGAAACATGAAGCCAATGATGATTTGCGGATTCGACTCGCCGCGCTTGAGTCGATCGCGCTGTTGGCGGAAACGCTGCGCGAAACCAAGCCGCTGGACAACAAAGCGTTGATGCCGATGCTGTTATCCGCGTCGCAGCACCCCGATCACAAGATTGCGCTCCGCGCGGTTCTTGGGCTCGGCGCGCTGGCCACCGAGCCGGCGATTCGGCGGCTTGCGGAAAT
Source organism: Planctomycetota bacterium (assembly GCA_036337375.1). Taxonomy (GTDB): domain Bacteria; phylum Planctomycetota; class Planctomycetia; order Pirellulales; family UBA7805; genus JAYZEI01. Next base: position 2,545 of record JAYZEI010000119.1, read on the forward strand.
CATGGAAACCGGGCACGTCGACGTCCAATACAACGCGGCGACCAGTTTGGCACGGCACGGCAATGCAGCCTGTGTTGAGATGCTGGAAGAAATGCTTGATCCGACGGAAGACCGGGGGTTGGCGCAGGAGGAAGACGCGGCCGAATACGAAAACCTAAACTCTGCGTCGATCGAGAGCCGCAAAAAAATCAAACGGGCGCAAATCCTAAAAAACGCCCTGTTGGCGACCCGCTTATTGGCAGAAAAAAATAAAAGCGACGATTTAAGTTCGCTGGAAGGCGCCGTCGCGGACCTCGCGGACGCCGACATTCCGGAAAGTCTCAAACGGGAGGCTCGGAAAACACTACGCGTTATTCAGAGTCGCGGCCGCCGAACGGTGTGCGATGGCCTTTGGGGGCCTTCGCCTGAAGCGGCGGGCATGCCTGCAACGCCTCCGAAGGTGAGGCATAACGCCGCGTACTGCTAGCAGGTGCAGTCATTCGTATTCCACTCGGGGCGGCTTTTTTGTATTAGGCCGCGAGTGGCTCTTTCACAGGGCAACGCATCTCGCCCCCTCGGAGTGACCGCACGTTCGCGGCCGGCATTGGATATGACCCGATTGATTCGATTGCTAAACGTTGTTGCTTTCGCGGCCTGCGTTCTCTTATTCAAGGATTCCGCGCGAGCACAAATTTTGTGTCCGGCCTACAGACCGGTTTGCACGACTTATTTTTCGATGCAACCGACCACTGTTTATCGTGTTCAACATCAGACAGTTTACGACGAGTGCAAAGTCATTCGATATCGGCCAAAGTGGGAGACGAAAATTCAGCAGTGTCGCTATCGCGTCGCACGACCGGTAACCCAGACCGTTGAGCGCGAGGAAAGATACATCATTCTGAGGCCCGTCTGGAAAACGCAAACACGCGACGCCAGCTACAACCGCATCCGCAACATCGTTGAGACTCAACAACGTCAGGAAACTTACAGCGTGTCGCGACCCGTGTACGTTACGGAAACTCAACAGCGGCACCGTCGTGTTCGTGAATATGTCAGCCAGACGGTATATCGCAACGTTCAACGGGTTCAATTCCAGCCAGTAACGACCTACACAACCAAATACGTCGATCAGGGCCGATACATCGACCGACGAATCCAAATCGAACAAAACAGCGGCTACAGTTTGTACTGGGTTCCGGGCGGTTGGAGCCCGGATCCCGAGACCGGCCGCCTGCGATTTGACATAGCGGGACCAGCCTGGATTCCGAAATACCGGCAAATAAAAACCGTAAACCGGCAAACGTGGCAACCAAACCTCGTGGCCCAACAGATTCCACACAAGACGTTTCGCCGCGTGTCCCAGACCATGAAAGTTCCGACGCAAGTAAACCGCTGGGTGGAGCGAGAAGTCGTTGAAAACGTTCCGGTCCAGGTAATGAAAATGGTTACGGAGAATAAAACCCGTACGGTTCCCTATACAACCACGCGACAAATCATCGAGCGGGTCGATCGCAAAATTCCCGTGTGCACCTGTGAATGGGTCCGCGAAGAACATACGCGAAAGGTGCCCGTAACCTACACGCGGCTGATGTACGAGGAGCGAGTCGAACAGGTTCCCGTACGATGTTGCAAATTAATTGCCGTCGAAGAGACCATACGATGCCCACGATTGGAGTCGATCCTGGTTCCCCTTGAAAGCCAATGTTACCTGCCGCAGACGCAGATTCTGCAACTGCCGCGCAATGCTGGCGCCCCCCTTGCCGAGCACGAAATCCCGACAGACACATCGGGCGATGCAAGCAGCAACAATAGTGATCGTTCGGTATTAGTAGCTGGTAACTCCGGCGACCTCTAGACGGCAACAGCCGCCTTAATCTCACATTCCCACCGGACGACTGATTCGCAATCTCGGTTCATCCAATCAGCCAGACACCGCGCTGGACATTTGTCAATGATGACGCGAACAGCCCGTATCAACGGCCCATTTGGAAACTCACTTTCGCACCCTCACCAACGTGCTAGCACATCCGTCAAAAGAAGTTGTGTTGGTGTAGCAACGCGGGCAAACTTCTCCTATGATCCGCCGCCGGTGGCCGGACCGAGAGCGGCCTCTATGCAGGCAAGACCACGGACAGTAAGTACCAGACGAGAATTAACAGGATGCCAACTGCGGTCCAGCGCCAGATGGGTTGCACGGTCGTCGAGTGCGTCACGTAGTCGCCACAAACCGGGCATTGTACAGCGTCCTCAAAAACTTCAGAGCTACACGAGGGGCACACGGAAGTATCCTGTCGTTCATCATCATCCGGTGGATCAGGATACTCGCTGTCATCAAGGTCGCCGCCGAAGTGTAATTCTGACACAGCAATAAACCTCATTTGTCATTGGATCAATTCGAACGGCAAATTTCGTCAAGGAGGACGAAAGTGAAAACGCTTAAGACGGTCGTTGTTGTCGTCGTTCTGGCCTTCGTCGGTTTTGAACTTTGGCAGGGCCTGAACAACGGTTTTAACTTCGACAATGTTCCGCCGCCTCCTGATGAATGGGACGATCAAACGGGCGGGCTAACGCCGCCAACCGTTGACCTTGGTAACCAGCAGACGCTTGGCTCGCAAACGATCGCGCCAACGACGGGCGCTGAGCCACCAAACAGTCAAATTCCGACGGCCAGCCTCGCTCCATTTAATCCCACTTACGCCGATCACGCTACCGCAGCATTGCCCACGAAGTTAACACCAGGCACGACAGATTCTGAACCGCTATCCAATGCCAAACCGGCCACATCGGCTCCAATCAACGCAGCCCCAACGAATTCGCTGAACCCCACGCAAAATCCCCTGCCTGCCGGCGTGAACGGCGGCCCAAACACCGCATCGCCCACGTCCGACGTGCCGGGACTGCCGAAACCAGACTTCGCGCAGCCGCCGGTTGCTCCTCCCATCAATCACAACGCCTTGACGCAAAGCGATGCGGCTGTTCGAACCAATACCAACGCCGATGCCGCAAACTCAAGGCAAAGCGCTTTCGAAACAGCCTTCGCCTCCGCACAAGAACAACTAAAACGCGGGCAACTTTCGACGGCCCTGTTGACGCTTTCGATCTGGTACGAAGATCCGAGGCTTGACGAACAAGAACATCGCAAACTGCTAACGCTGCTCAACCAGCTTGCGGGCACGGTCATCTATTCCACCAAACCGCTACTCGAACCGGCTTATCGAGTGCGGGCGGGGGACCGACTCGAAAACGTTGCGCAGCGCTACAAAGTTCCGGCGGGCTTGTTAGCCAAAATCAACAGCATTTCCAATCCGGACCAACTGACGGCCAACCAGGAACTCAAAGTCGTAAACGGCCCCTTCAACGCAGTAATTAACACCAAGAAAAATATACTGACTCTGTTCCTGGGCGGCCGCTATGCCGGCCGTTTTCTGATCAATTGCGGTCCGGAATTCGAAGGAATCATCGGTCAGTTTGTCGTCAAAAGTAAAAACCGCGCGCATTCCGCACACAATGGGTTCCCTTGGATCGAACTCGGTTATGGCTATACGCCAACCGCGGCGGGAATACAAACGCCGCAACAAATCGGGTTGGCCGGCATGACCGCGCCGGCACAAGCTGTCACGGGCTCCGTACCGGGTCGAATTGGCGTGTCCGCACGCGATGCCGAAGATTTGTTCGACATTCTATCTCAAGGCTCCAAGGTCACGATCCGGCGTTAGCTGTCCGTTGCGACAACGCGGTGAAAGTGCAGTTGCACCTCGCCGCTGACGACCCGCCGCACGCCTTCGACCAAGCAGTGCGGTTCGTTGTCCTCCTGACCGCGCCGAACGATCTCATCGAGGCTCATCCCCGGCGGCACGGTAAACGTCGGTTGATAGATGATTTGGTTCCCGGCGTCCAATTCCGGAACAATGAAATGACAGGTCGCGCCGTACGTTAGCATGCTACTTGCGTGCGCGACGTGATAGGGCCGCATGCCTGGAAAACTCGGCAACAACCCATGGTGCAGATTAATAATTCGACCACCTGCAAATTTCCAACAACTCTCCGGCGGCAATACTCGCATGTAACGAGCCAGGATCACGTAGTCGATTTCGTGTTCATCGCACAATGCGATCATTCGCTCGTTGTCGGGATTTCCTTTTTCGTCGCCGATGGAAAACCAATCAACGTCAAACTGCTCGGCCAACGACCGACAAGTCGGACGATTTCCCAACATCAGGGCCGGTTCGGCGGGCACGCAGCCGTCTCGAATTGCGCGGAGAAGCGCCAGCGCCGGTTCTGGCCGATGGGTCGTGCAAATCGCCAATCGCGGTCGGCCCTGGCGAACTTCGGGCGACCAGACACGGACCGCCAATTCCTTAAGTTGGCCGATTTCCGCCATCGCACGCTGTAAATCGTCGTACTGCGAAGCAGCCAGGTGAATCCGCAGCAACATGGCGAACTGGCTTGCCTCATCCCGATCATACATTTGTATTTCGGCAATGTTTGCACCCTGGCCCGTCACGTAATGAATGATCGGGTCGGCCAGGCCGCGGTTGTCGGGACCTACAGCAGTAATGACGATTTGCATAATAAACCCGACTGTTGAGCGGACCTCCGTATGCTTCAGTTTAACGCCTCTGCGTCATGACCGCCAGTTTTCAGGTATGCATTTCCGTTTGACACCCACCAATGTCGCCCCGTTAAGCCGCCAACATTGCCCCGAAGTTAAACGACCCGTAGTCGATAACCGCTGGCCGATCCCTCACGGCTGGTCAGTTTTTCACTTGTGTGCTACGCTGTCCGCACACTCGCATTAGGACATACTCTAAAGAGACATCGCCATGTCAACGGTTGCTTCCAAGCCAAACCGCGAAGACATAGATCCTCGTCAGGTTCTATGCGATCACTGCACCGCAAAATGCTGTCGTTACTTTGCACTGCCCCTCGAAACGCCCGATACTTTGAAAGATTTTGAGTACATTCGCTGGTATATGTTGCACGGTGAAACGACGATCTTTTGTGAAGACGATGATTGGTACTTGATGGTCCATAACAAATGCGATCACCTGCAACCCGATCAGCGGTGCGGTATCTACGAGACACGGCCACAGATTTGCCGCAATTATTCGACCGACGAGTGCGAATACGAGGACGACTGGACCTATGATCGCTATTGGGAAACGCCCGAACAGGTCAGCGAATATGCCGAGGCTATTTTGCCGACAAACAGCGGGCAGAGCATTCGCAGCCCCAAACCGCCGCTGCTGCCAGTCGTGGGCTGAATCTCAAGCCCTCACTACATGTTCAGTGATCGAATGACAAAGAAGGACATCATTCAGCCGCGGACACTTAAGGGCTTTCGCGATTACTTGCCGGCCGCGATGCTCGCGCGAGAAAAGACCGTTGAAACGGCCCGCAAGGTTTACCGCGGTTACGGATTTGCGCCGATTGATACGCCGGCCCTGGAATACGAAGAAATTCTGCTAGGCAAGGGCGGTGCCGAGTCAGATAAACAGATGTACCGTTTCGAGGACCATGGCGGTCGTCGAATCGGCATGCGATTTGACCTCACCGTACCGTTGGCCCGATTCGCTGCCCAGCACGCCAATGAACTTGGCACACCTTTCAAGCGATATCACATCGCCACAGTCTGGCGAGGTGAAAATACTCAACGCGGGCGTTACCGCGAATTCATGCAATGCGATTTTGACACAATCGGCACAAAATCGACTGCGGCCGACATCGAAACAGCGCTAGTCATCCACGATTTGTTTCGGGCGATCGGCTTTGAGCGTTTCACCATTCACATCAACAACCGCAAAGTGTTGACGGGGCTGTTGGAAATACTTGGTCTGACCGATCGGTCGGGCGAGGTTTTGCGCGCACTCGACAAACTGTCGAAAATCGGACGTGACAGGGTCTCGGCCGAAATGGTCGAGCATGCGGGCGCGACGCCAGAACAAGCCGACAACGTGCTGCGGCTCTCGGACATTTCCGGCAGTGCCGGAGAAGTCCTCGCACAAGTCAGTCCGCTGGTAGCAGCAAGCGAAGTGGGCCGCGAAGGCACGGATATACTGTCCGAACTACTAGCCGCAGTCAGCGCGGCCGGAGTTGCTCCGGAGCGCGTCAAACTGGATCTTTCCATCGCACGAGGCTTGGACTATTACACCGGCACTATTTTCGAAACTTTTCTCGACGACCTGCCTGGTATCGGCAGCGTCTGTTCGGGCGGCCGTTACGACAACCTCGCCGAACTTTATACCAAGCAAGAATTGCCCGGTATCGGTGCGTCACTGGGGTTGGACCGATTACTGGCGGCAATGGAAGAATTGGGAATCACCGAAAAAACAGCCACACCCGCTGAAATTTTCATTCCGTTTTTCGACGCCGACCGGCTCCACGACTATCTTGCGCTGGCGGCAAGCCTCCGCGCCACGGGACTCGGCGTCGAGGTGTTTCCAGAAGCCAAAAAATTGGGGCCGCAACTAAAATACGCCGACCGTCACGGCCATCGGATCGCCGTAATCGCCGGCAGCCGTGAATTCGAGTCGGGAACTTGCCAACTGAAGAACCTGGCCACCGGCAATTCAGTCGAGGCGCCACTCACAGCGACGCCGCTGCTGGAAGAAATCCGCGGCATGCTGTCATCGAAGGGAAATTGATGCGACTCGATGGAAAATCGGTCATCGTCACCGGCAGCACCACCGGGATCGGTGAAGCGATCGCTCGACGATTTGTGGAAGAAGGCGCAATGGTCCTCATTCACGGCCGAGACCGCGATCGCGGCGAGCAGGTTGTGGAAAGCCTCGGGAAAGCGGCGGCGATGCACACCGACGACCTAAGTGACCCAGAGTCGCCGGCACGAATTGTCGACGCGGCGATGAACGCGTTTGGCCGCATCGACGCCGTTGTAAACAACGCAGCGTGGGTCGTCCGCAGCGCGATTCGCGACACGGACGCGACGTTGTTCGACGCCGTGATGGCCGTCAACGTCCGCGCGCCGATGCTGTTAGTGCAGGCGGCGTTAAACCAATTGAAACAAAACCAAGGCGCGGTACTGAATATTGGATCGATCAACGGCCACTGCGGCGAACCGACATTTCTCGCTTACAGCACATCAAAAGGCGCACTGATGGCAATGTCCCGCAACCTAGCGGATGCGCTGGGGCCGGAACGAATCCGTGTGAATCACTTTAACGTCGGCTGGGTGCTAACTCCAAACGAAAGAAAATTACAGAAGGCCGACGGGCAACCCGATGGTTGGTTCAATAAACTACCGGTTACGACAGCGCCTTGGGGCCGGCTAATGCGTCCGGAAGAAATCGCAGCGGCCGCGGTCTACTGGATCGGCGACGAAAGCCGTCCAATCAGCGGCAGCGTGCTGGAGTTGGAACAGTATCCCGTCATCGGCCGCAATCCCGCCAAAGTTTGACGGCGACCGCCGGAACGATAGCAGTGCGGAGATCGGCAGCCGCTTTACAGTTCTTCGGAGGAAAGCGAAGCATGCGGGACGAGCCGGTCGAGCACCTCGCGCAGTCCGCTCAGCTTGGTCGGCAATTGAACGACAACCTGATGATCCTTGGTCACGACTTGTTTGGCCCATTCGGCGTGGTGCTCGGCAAGCAGCAAAACTGCCGGCGTATCTTCGGTGGCCGGATTGTCAAGAAACCTCTGAAAGGCTTCAAAAGCCACTTCTCCGAGCGCTTCGGTACAGAACACGATGCAATGCGCAGGTGGGAAGTCTTCTTCGAATCGACCCGCCGCCCGTGTCGGATCGCCGGAAATGAGTACGCGAAAGCCGCCGGATTTGAGGTGCTTGCGAAAGACATCCTGCATCTGCGGATTGGACTCGACAAACATCACCGCACGTTGCGGCTGTTTTCTGGCCTTGCGGGCCGCTTCGTCTTCGACCACGGTGTCGTCCGCCGCCGTTTGATCGAGCGAGGTAAATTCGCTCAATTTGGAAATCACCCGTTCGATTTCGACCAATAGCTCCTTCGGCGATTGAAAACGATGTTGTGGATCGAGTTGCATCGCCTTGGTGACGATCGACGCGATGGGTCGCGGCAACGTCGGCATGCGGTTGCGAATTGGTACGACTTCGTGGAACCGCGTCTTGCTAAGACGTTTGATCCGATCCTTGACTTCCGGCAATGGAGATTCGCCACAGAGCAAATGGTAAAGCATGCAGCCCACAAAATAGATGTCGCTTCGCTTGTCATCTTTGCGGACGTTCGTTGCCCGCTCCAGTGCGGCGTAATCAATCGTCCGCGGGTTTGGATGGTCGCTGATTGCGTCATCGGAATCTCGACTGGGCGCGGCCAGACCGAAGTCAACCAGCTTGGCGGTTCCCCGGCTGGAAACCAATACGTTACTGAGTTTGATATCTCGGTGCGCGATACCGCGGTCTAAGGCGTAATCCAATCCGGTCGCCACATCGGCAATCAACCGCAGTGCTTCATCCGGCCCGCATTTTTCGCGGTTGTTGACGAACTCACGAAGATTGCGGCCTTCGATGAACTCCATCACCAGGTAATGACCGTCTTTGTCCGTCTCCACTTCGAAAATCGGCACGATATTTGGGTGGCGAAGTGTAATACCCACCTGTCCCTCGCGCAGAAATTGCTCTCGAGCTTCTTTGGACTCCTGATCCTTGCCTTCAACAAACTTTTTACGAAGTACCTTGAGCGCGACGATTTCGCCGGTCTTTTCATTGACAGCGCGAAACACTCTCGCAAATGAACCACTGCCGATAAAGTAAAGAACTTTACAGTCGCCGTAAAAAAATCCGTCCTTTTCGCCGCGTTTCAAACGGGCAAGCTGGTAGCTGGTGAGCACATCCTGGCTGGTTAGCAACTTGGCGAATTCGTCAACCGGGACATTGTGAGTGCCGAGCCTGCCCCAAATTTCCTGGAGCTGCCGCTGACTGATCAAATTCAGATCAAACGCTGCGCGGGAGAGCTGTTCCGCCGACTTGTACAGCATATCAACGCCTATCCCCGTCCCGTGCAAACTACCGGATAGCCACCGCAGTGGCGGATCACCTATCATCCTATGCGAGGATCGACCTTCAAGCAACAAATCAGCCGTAGCTGATGCGTTATGAGCGATAAATCCCTCAGTAGAAGTCGTTTAACCAAAAGCACAGGCGACGACACGGATCGATCCCCCGACGCGGGTAATTCGCTGGCTGGCGGGCAAGTAGCGGCAGACGGTGGGGCTCTAGAGTTCGTCTTCGTCCTGCTCAAGCCTGGCCCGATAGTCGTCTCTTTCGCGACGGGTCGCGTCAAGATCGAACATGAGGTACTTCATGTCCAGTCGCAATTGGCTCAGCGCATCTTGGACAAGCGTCAATATTTTACGGCGGCGACGGGTGCTGGCAACGACGCGATCGACGAGCCCGAGCAATGGTGCCTTCTGTTCGCTGGGCAATCCGTCGATGGCCAGCACAAGTTCCTGAAGATCAGAAGGAAGGTCTTTCGGTTTCGTATCTTCGCTGCGATGCGTTTGTTTCATCGATGACGTCTCCTAGTGGTGCGTTAGCAATACCTTGCAGTCGATGTGCCAACGTGAACTCACTGAATGCATGCTAGCGTCCTAAACCCGCTAAACACAAGTAGTTTGGATTAGGAATTACCGATGCAGGCACCTCGGCCGCGGCGTTTCGTTTTCGCCACGCTGATCTGGTCGATAGTTGCAAATCCTGCTACAAGCCCCATTTGCGCGTGGGGCGATGCACTAGGGCCCGTGATGAATTTGTGCCGCACCGCGCTGGTATACGGCAACAAAAAGAATTAACGGATATTCATGACAATCCCGCGCGGTGCCCGACTATTCGTCAGGCTTTTTCTAATCGCTGCACTTTCACTCGCACCAAAAAGTGCTTCACTGCGGGCAGCAGATTTCGCCGATTCCTTTGAAGGTCCAAATGTCGCCTGGCGTATCGCCGCCACGGACGTCCGTTATCGCCTGCTTGGGCATCGCCTAGCCGCTGCGGAAGTTCACCATGGTGCGGCCTGCGAAGAGATAAAATTGGTCAGCCAGAGCGGTTCGTTCATCCACGCGGTTTACGAGTTTGATCGGGCACCGATCATCGATGAGCTGAAGATCGCCTTGTGGGTACGCGCCAATCGCCCAGGCTTACAAATGGCCGCGCGAGTCGTCCTGCCCCACACGCCGGATCCGAAGACCCAAACGCCGGCAACTCTGTTGATCTACGGCGATATCTATCAAAAAAGCGGCGATTGGCAACAGCTTACACTTGGCCGATTACCTTCCCGCATCGAACGACAAATTCGAGTTATTCAAAGTGGATTTGAAAAGACCATCGATCAGCGCGAAGCGTACGTTGATCAGATAGTACTCAATGTATACGGCGGGACCGGCACAACTTCGGTGTGGATCGACGATTTGAAAATCGACGGACTGGCCAGCCGAATTAATCCCGGTAATCCAGTCAGCTCTCCCCTCAGACAAGCCATATTCGATGCGCCACCCGTGCGTGAACGTGCGGTGGTATCCCCACAAATCAAGGTTAGCGCAGCGGTCTTGTCGGTCGCCGGGCGTCCGTTGTTTCCGCGAATGATCGAGCACCACGGCGAATCGTTCGCCTTTCTTCATTCGCTCGGATTCAACATTATTTGGCTTCGGCAACTACCCACCGATCAACAATGCTACGACGCAACCCGACTGGGACTTTGGCTGGTGTGCCCACCGCCGGAGTTAAACACAGGCGATCGCATCAGTTCAACATTCGACCGTGTGGTGGCCTGGGATGCCGGCCATGCGCTGTCGCGACGCGAGCTGGCGACGACCACAAAAATGATTCAACAATTGCGTCTTGCCGACCAGCAAGTACATCGGCCAATTGTCTGCAACCCGATCAACGAAATTCGCGCGTACAGTCGTCAAGTAGACGTACTTCTGCACCGTCGTCACCCTTTGCGGTCGACGCTGGAGATGAGTGACTACAACAGCCTGCTGAAAGACTTCGGCTTACACGCGCGGGCGAACGTGCCGGTTTGGACGGTACTGCCCACCGACGAACCCCGCGATTGGAGAGCGCAGGCCGACGCGGCTGGAGCAAACGCCGACAGCGTTCGTTTGGACTACGGGCACCTACGATATCTCGCTTTCGCAGCCGTCGCTGCCGGCGCGCGCGGAGTCCTTTTTGAATCGGCAGCGCGGCTCGATGCCGAATCGGAATCGGCGCGGTATCGCGCCAGGCTACTGAACCTCGTCAATCTTGAATTACAGCTGCTCGATCCCTGGACGTCAGCCGGCCACGCAGCGACTCCCGGTCGTTCAAGCGACCCGTCGGTTACCACGGTCGTAATTCAAGCGAACCGATCTCGCATTCTGCTGCCCATTCGATCGGGTGGCGGTGCTCAATATGTCGAAGCCGTCGTCAATGACCAACCAATCAGCTTCGTGGTGCCCGGGGTTTCGTCCACGAATCAGGCGTATCAGTTCTCTGCGCTCGGTCTGAGAAAACTAAGCAGCCGTCGCGTGGCGGGTGGCTTGAGCGTTTCAGTGCACGACCCGACGGCCGGTAGTGTTGTACTTATGACAAATGATTTTCAGTGGGTGAGCGAACTATCGCGCCGCATTGCCGACACCAGACCCCGTGCCGCGCAAATCGAATACGAACTCGCCGAGGACCAATTCGAGCGGGTGGGCCGCGTATTAGAACTACTGGAACAGCAGAAACTATCCGTGGAGCGGGCCAAAATTCAACACATGCGGGCCGGAGAATTGCTGGCGGTCGCCCGAAACCGCCTCGCCTTAAATCCCCATCAGGCGATGATCCATCTGCGGCGAGCTGTCAATCATCTCGCCAATTTGAAACGCGACATCTGGTCGCAAGCGATTCGCCAATTCGGTCCACCCGACCGCTTTCCTCTATTGGCAAGCTTTTACACACTGCCGATTGCTTGCCGTCGGCTGGCGTCAATCACCGAAACACCGCTTTCTCGAAATCTAATCGGCGGCGGGCAAATGGAGAACCTCGAACAAATGCTCATGGCCGGTTGGCGTCACACCCGCCGCATCCAGACACATTTCGCGACCGCTGCTGAACTATCAACCCAAGGTCCGCGGTCGGGCAGCAAAAGTTTGCTGTTGCATGTCGCACCGC
>JAYZEI010000120.1:0-23232 GCA_036337375.1 Planctomycetota bacterium
TATTTTGATGGTAGTAGCCCGCATCAGCGTCCATCTATAATGGCCGGATGTCAGGCCTGTGCCTTTCCCGCACCTGTCGCGCCAAGGAACCTACTCATGGATTCGCCCGACGCCACCAACCCTAATTTCGACGAGACCGCAACGGCGGCGGCCGGTGCCCGCGCCATACCGAATGTCTCGACCGATCACAGCCGGAGTGCCGACCCGGACAAACATCCGTGCACCGGCGGTGGCTGTTCGAAACGCTTGGTGAACCGGCAGCGATTGATCATCGCGTTGTGTGTTGCCCTGTCGGCTCCGCCAGCGCTCGCTCAGGAGGCCGCCGATCCTGCACTGGAGACCTACTTCGCCGGCAATGCGGCGTACAACCGAAAACTGTTTCCAATCGCGGCTGTGAAATATGAAGAATTTATCAGTCGTTATGCCAATCACGAAAAGGCGCAGCTCGCGCGGTATGGACTCGGCCTCAGTCAGTTCGCGCTGAAGAAGTACGACGCCGCGATTCCTAATTTTCAGAAGCTGCTGGGGGAACAAAAACTCGACGCCAAGATCCAGCGCGGCCGGCTCACATTGCTTCACGCCCAGTGCCTGCTCTATGCCGGCAAGAAGGACGAGGCACAGGCGAGGCTGGTGGCGGCGGCCAGCAACCTCACACCGGGCGTGCATCGCACCGGCGCCATCGCAGCCGTCTCCGACCTGTTTTTTGCCCAGGGCGATTGGGAGAAGACGGTCGTTTGGGCCAGGAAGCTGCAAGCAGTCAAAGCCGAACCGAGTCAGCTGATCCGCGCCGGCTACCAGGAAGGCTTCGCGCTCTACAAACTCGCGAAGTTCCCCGAGGCGATTGCCGTACTGGACAAAACAAAGTCCCGGGCGGCCGAAGCGAAATCCGAAGCGTGGGTCACACGGCTTACTTATTTGCTGAGTGAATGCCATGTTTCGAGCAAGAGTCTCGACAAGGCCGAGGCTTCTTTACAGGCGGCCCTGGCGGGCTTGAGAGGCACCAGCGCGAACGACGCGCGGTATCGGTTGGCCACCATCAAGTTCGCACGAAAAAAGTGGATCGAATCGCAGGCGGACTTTGAAGTATTTCTGCAGGAAAACAAGAAGCCGGAAAAAGACGATCCGCGAATACGCGAGGCGCGATTCCACGTGGCCCGTTGCCTGATGGAGCAGAAGGAAACGGGCAAGGCCAACTCCCAATTTGCCGGCCTGGGCAACGGTCAAGACGAGGTCGCCGGCCGCGCCGTTCTGTGGAACGGACGTCTCTATTCGCGCGAAGGCAAGTACGAACAGGCGACCAACTCGCTTCGCGCCGCCACCGACAAACCGTGGTACAAAACCGGCTTTTCTCCACAGCCGGGGGAAAAGCCGGGTACGGTGGTGGCCGACATTGACTTTGAATACGCCAATGCGCTGATGCTTCAGAAGAGCCCGAACTGGGAGTTGGCCCTGAAATTTCTCAATCGCGTTCAAAGCCGGCGCGGCGACTACGGCCAGATGCCCGAAGTCCGCAGCCAGCAGGCGATCTGCCAGCACAAGCTCAAGCAGTTCGATCCGAGTTTCAAGACGACCGCACAATTTATCGCGGCTTACGCCGAGCACGAACTCATTGGAGACGTGCGTTTTCTCCACGCCGAAAACCTGTTTCTGTTGAACAGGCTGGACGAGGCCGCCACCGCCTACGGCACATTCATCTCGGCCCACCAGGAACACGCCAATCGACTGGCCGCAGAATTTCGGATCGCTCAAGTCCACCATCACAAACAGAAATGGGTCGAATCGAACAAGCTGGCCGTCCCCTTGCTGGCCAAGAAACCGGACGGACGGCTGTTCGCCCAGTTGTCGTTCGTGGTGGGCGAAAATTACTTTCGATCGGGCGAGTGGGCCAAGGCGGTCGAGCCCTTCGAGTCCTTTGTCGGCGCGTATGTCAAACAGCCGAAGAACCCGAAGGGCAAACCCGAACTGACCAAGGCGGCGAATGTTGACACCGCGTTGATGCAAATGGGCGTGTCCTACGCCCGGCTGGGCAATACGGAAGATGCCATCGACCGCTTGAACATGCTCGTAACGCACTATGCGTCAGCCGAAACGCCGCACATGCCGTTGGCGCTGTCCGAGCAGGGAAAACTGTTGTACGACACCGAAGCATTGAAGCGGGCCAGACCGACATTGGAGCGTTTTGTCAACGAACGGAAAAACAAGAATCTCAAAGTGTTCCAAAGTGCCAGCGCCAATGCCGAGGTCGGCCGCGTGCATTATTATCTCGGCTGGATTGATGCCGTGGAGAATCGGCATCCCGAAGCGGCGGCGAATTTTCAGATCGCCGCGGCACAGGGCGGCAGCCGCCTCGGCAAAGATGGCAGTTCGCTCGCGTCGGACGCGGCACTGCAGCAGGGCATCGCCCTGGTGAGCGCCAAAGAGTTTGAAAAGGCCGCCCAGCACCTGCAGCAGGTCGGCAACCAATACAAGGAGCACCCCCGCAAGGATCTGGTTCTCTACTACACCGGTCTGGCTTATGCCCGCGTCGAGAACTGGGGCGCCGCCGCGGGGTTTTTCAAGCGCGTGATCGACGAGCACCCCAAGGCGCCGTTTGCAGACAAGGCCGTGTATGAATGGGCGTGGTGCGAGCGATCGCAAAAGCGAAATGAACAGGCGACCGAGCGATATGAGTTGTTACTGAAGCAGTATCCCAAAAGCGGCTTGTTGACGAAGGTTCAGTCGGAATTGGCCGAGTTGAATCTCGACGTCGGCGCCCAGGACGCGGTGATTGCCAAGCTGACCGAAACGATGAAGTCGGTCAAAGACCCGAAACTCAAGTTTGAGCTGCAGTACCAGCTGGCCAGCGCTCACTTCAAGAAGAAGGACTACGAGAACAGCGCCAAGATGTTTGAATCGCTAATTCCTGAAGCGGAAAAGTCGAAGCTGCTGCCGTCGATTCTGTTTCAGGCCGGCGAATCGCGGCTGCTGCTGACGGAGGCGGCCCCGGCCCGCGATCACTTTTTCGCGGCAAACAAAGCCAATGCCAAATCGTCCGGTCTGGCCGAGTCGATCCTAATGCGATTGGCTGAAACGCAGAACTTGACGGCCCAGCACAAGGAATCGCAAGAAAGCTACCGTGTTTTTTTGGAGCGTTACAAAAAAAGCCAATGGCTTCGAAATGCCCGCTACGGCATGGCCTTCGCCCTGGAAAAGCAGGAACAATACAAAAAGGCGATTGGCGAGTACGGCCAATTGCTGTCCCGCGAAGGTGATAACCCTCTGAAAATGGATAAATGGATGGTGCAGGCCCGCTATCAAATCGGCGAGTGTTATTACAATTTGCGAGAGTATGACAAAGCGATGGCCGAATTTGTCAGCGTCGACGCCAACGCCCAAGGTTATCCCGATTGGCAGGCCAAGGCAGTCCTGGAAATGGGCCGCATACTGGTGTCCAAAGGCAAGAGGTCCGAAGCCCTGACGCGAATGCAGGAAGTGATCAAAAGATTTCCCAAGACGAAAGCGGCTACTGTCGCCCAGAAATACCTGGATAAACTCCGCACAGCCGGTTGAAACAGACACGCCCACTAACAGCCTAAGTACAATGAGAGAACCCGCCATGAAGACTAAACAACTACAATGGGCTGGCATTCTGATGGTGATGCTATTCACCTTTTTTGCCGCCAATGTGTATGCCGACCAGGCCAGCGACGATGCCGGCGTCAAAAAAGAGACGATGTTGGATCTGCTCGAAAAAGGCGGGCCGATCATGTATCCGCTGGGACTGGGCTCTTTGCTGGCCCTGGCGCTGGGCCTGGAGCGATTCATCTCACTGCGCAAGCAGCGGGTGCTGCCGGCCGGCTTCATCGACAACTTAATGGCGGCCCAAAAATCCGACCCGTCCGGCCAGAGTGCCGTGGCGTATTGTGACGAGACCGGCGGCGCCGTAGGCCAAATTTTCAAGGCGGGCATTCGCCGGGAAAAGAGGGGCCCGGAAGCTGTCGAAAAGGCGATCGAGGACGTTGGTTCGCGAGAGGCCGACCGCATGAAACGCAGCCTCCGCCCGCTTTCGGTGATCGCCACCGTGTCGCCCCTGCTGGGCCTGCTCGGGACGGTTTACGGCATGATTGATGCCTTTCAGAAAACCTCCGCGAGTAGCGGGACGGCCAGAACCGCGGACCTCGCCACCGGCATTTACGAAGCGCTGGTGACAACGGCAGCCGGTTTGACGATCGCCATTCCGGTGCTGCTGCTCTACCAATTTTTGATGGGACGGGTCGACAAGTTGATCGACGACATCGATGAGGCGGGTACCGAGTTTGTATTCTCCCACGACGAAGGCCCTCCCGGCACCCCGGGCGGCGGCAGCGATTCCCCCAGTCCGGCTACAGAGCAGGACGGATCTTCGGCAGCCGGCGTAGCAACGGCAGGAGCGTAAACGATGCGGATTAAATCCAGTTCCACAGACTCCAGTGACGTAATCAACATGTCCTCCCTGCTGGATGTGCTATTCATCCTGATTATCTTCTTTCTGGTCACGACCACCTTCAAACAGCAGGAGGATGATCGTCGCGTCGATCTTCCCGTGGATCAGCGCAACCAGGCGCTGGCGAACAAGGCCGGCGACATCGTCAAGATTAACATCCGCAAGTCGGGAGCCTACGTTATCAATCAACATCCGGTCACCGAGGAGATGGTGGAAAAGACGATGAAAGAACACGTCGCAAAACGACCGGAGGTCAAGGTATTTATTCGCGCCGACAAAGAGGTGAAGCACCTGTACGTGGCCAACGTATTGTCGATATGCAAATTTGTAGGTGTCAAAGAGACCCACATCCTGGTCCAGACACTGAATTGATGCGGATGAACCTGTTGCCATGAGTGACAAAACCGACAACACGACGACTCCGGCCGGCGACCCGGCCGCACCGCTTTGGGGTTTGCATCGCAAGCGGCGATTCATGATCTACGGTTGGTTGGCGGCGGCAATCGTGGTGGGGTCCGCGATCTGGATGTACGCCTTTCTCAAACCTCACCGCTGGTACACATACACCGACATCGTATCGTTCGAGAAGCCGTCGCAGGATGTCAAAGTCGGTTACGTACTTTGGCAAAATGCCGAGGCGATGGCCGACGGCGTCCTGCCGACCGACATCGTCTCGGAGCCGACGATCTCGTCCGATGGAACGAGAATGCTGTACGCCAAGGCCGGCAAAGACGGCGGCGATGACCTGTTCCTCAGGCGCTGGGATGGGACGAACTGGTCCTCTCCACGGCCGATGCGGGCGCTCAACTCCAACTTCCAGGAGACCTCGCCGAGCCTCAGCGGCGACGGAAAATTCCTCTACTTCACCAGCAACCGGCCCGGTGGCCCCGGCGGATACGACATCTGGATCGCCAAATGGGATGGCGTCGAATACGCCTGGCCGCTGCCGCTGACCAACAGGGTCAACACGGTATACGATGAGTTGGGCCCCGCCATCTCTCCGGACAATTCAAGACTGTTCTTTTCATCGAACCAGCCCCGCGACCGCGTCGATGAAACCAAGGTCGCTCTGACCAAGGCCAAGATCGAAAGCCTGAAGACGGATCACGATCTCTACCAGGCGAACATCGCTTCCAAGGATCCGCCGTACAGTGTGATGTTCGAACGTCAGCGGAGCATGCTCTACTCGCTTCGCGAAGGGGCGCTGGGAGACAAGAAGGTGATGGCCAAACTCGGAGGTAGCGATCAGACCGAAGCCGCGGTCGACAAGGCGCTCGCCTATCTCGCCAAAATCCAATCCGCAGACGGCCGCTGGGACATGAGCGAACATGGCGGGGGAAAGGCCAACGCCGACATGGCGGCAACGGGCGCGGCGCTGCTGGCCTATTACGGTCGCGGCGAACGGCACGACCAGCCGTGCCAGTACCGGGAAGTGGTCGAAAAGGGCATCAACTGGATGATCGGTCAGCAGAGCATAGTTGACGGCGACCTGCGTGGTACCAGTCCCAAGGGGCGGATGTACGAACATGGCATCGCCTCGCTGGCGATGGTCGAGGCGTACGGCGTAACCCGGGATTCAAAGCTGCATCCAAGAGCTCAGTCAGCCGTCAACTTCATCGTCAAAGCTCAGCACGAAGAGGGGGGCTGGCGATACAGCCCCGGCCAAAAAGGCGATCTGTCGGTGTCGGGCTGGATCATTATGGTATTGGCCAGCGGGCAGATGTCCGGCCTGGAGATCCCAGCCGAAACGTTCGACGGTGCTCGCAAGTTTCTCGATTCCGTCAGCGACGGCAAACATGGCGGCGCATTCGGCTACACCGACAAGGCCGGCGGCGGCGGCTCTTCCCCGGCGATGAACGCGGTCGGCTTTTTCTGCAGACAGTTGCTCGGCCTCTCAAACACCAGCGAACTGGCGTGGGAAGCCTCGTCTCTGATCGACAAGAAGGGCCTGGACGTGGCCGATGTTTACTACGCCTACTACGGCACGCTCGCGGCCTACCAGCATCAAGGCCCCGCCTGGCGCAGCTGGTTGGCGTCGATGAAAGAGCAGTTTATCAAAGCCCAGACTGAAGATGGTTCGTGGGTCGCCAAGGGCCCTCACGGTGGCGCGATGGGTCCGATTATCACGACCGCCCTCGTCGCGCTCTGCCTCGAGGCACATTATCGATACACTCCGCTCTACGGCCTCGGTTTTGAACCGGATCCGGCCGGGCCGAAGGGGACAGACGACGGCCTGCTTGCGCCCGAGGATGTTCCGCCGACACCTCAGTACCGCCATTCGCGGCGCGTCGAGATTCTCAGTTCACCCGCCGACGATCTCGATCCGGTGGTCACCGATCATGGCGACTTCCTTTACTTCGCCTCGGCCCGCACCGATGGCCACGGTGGAAAGGACATCTACCGGTCCCGCTTCCGGAAGAATCCGAATAAAGCATTATTAAAGGATCCGTTGATTCCCGACGAACCTAAAAATCTCGGCCCGGAGATCAATTCCGAGGCCGACGAGTCGGCCCCGGCGGTGCGGATGGCGGGCTTCCACTTGATGTTCAACTCAAACCGGGGAGACAATCCCGACGCCCTCTACGGCTCGATTAGCAAACGCGTCGTTCGCCGCTACGATTACTCAAAGAGCCCCGACGGCACGTGGATGGCCGATAACATCGGCTGGTTGCTCGGCATGGCCGCAACGTTGTTCGCTTTCGTGTTCGGAATCTGGTTCGCATTACGCAATCCGGCATCCAAGCGTTCTATTGCAAAGACCAAGCCAGCCGAGACCGCTATCTAGGATCGGACACAATGAGTCAGGAAAAAACAGACCTATCGACGGACGCGCCCGCAGGGTCGGAACCCCGGTCGCCTGCGGCCAAACGGTCGTGGACACGCTGGATTCTGCCGGTTGTTGCGCTGGCGGTTTCGATCGCCATCGGCTTTGTGTTGTGGGGGAAATTGCACACCGAAGTATGGTCCTACTACACCGACGACGAAGGGCTGAAGGTCGATGTGGAGGAGAAAAAAGAGCGGTTGGTGCTGTGGGAAGATCCGCACCAAACTCTTTTTCAGGACGAGTTGAAACCAGATGAACCGGGAACTGACGAACCGGACCCAGACGAGCCGGAGACCGTCGATCCCG
Organism: Planctomycetota bacterium; assembly: GCA_036337375.1. Lineage (GTDB taxonomy): Bacteria > Planctomycetota > Planctomycetia > Pirellulales > UBA7805 > JAYZEI01. Next base: position 7,593 of record JAYZEI010000120.1, read on the forward strand.
TCAATCAATCCTCGAAGCGTGTGGAAGCGGCTTTCTCCGCCGACGGCACCACGATGATTCTGACCCGCTGGTCACAGGATTTTGAAAAGACCGAGGTCGTGGAGACCGGCGCCGATCTGTACTTATCGACCTGGGATGGGCGTACCTGGAGCCGGCCGCTGCCGATGGTCGATCTGAACACCGTCAGCAACGAACGCGGCGCCACATTTTCGCGCGATGGCCAATATCTCTATTTCAGCTCGGATCGCGAAGGCGGCGCCGGCGGCTACGATATCTACGTTGCCCGCCAGAACGCCGGGAAGTGGACGGGCGTTGAGCGGATCGGCGATTCGATCAACTCGCCGCGGAACGAAACGGGCCCGGCTCCATCCACCGACGACGCCAAGCTTTATTTCTCGTCGGACCGCGATGGGAACAACGAGGTGCACGACATCTACGTGGCGGACCGCATCGTTACGAAGGTGGGCAACAAAGAGGTGGGCAACGAAGAGGCGGACACAGAAGATGCGGACACGGAAGATGCGGACACAGGGGCAGCGACTGAGGCCGACCCTAAAGAAAGCGATTCCGCGACCGAGCTGCCGCCCGTGCCGGTCTTTGCCAAAGCCAAATCGGTCCGTAATCTCAACTCCGACGCCGACGACATCGAAGCGGCCCTGACCGGCCGAGGAGATCATGTTTTCCTGGCCTCGGATCGTGATCGTGGCAATCAATCGGGTTTCAACCTGTATCTATCCCGCGTGGTCAAAGGTCGCGTACTATCGCCGGAGAAGGTCGACGTGTACATCGAAGATGGCAATGCCACCGATCCGGCGATCCGCATGGAGGGGTTTGACTTGCTGTTCAGTTCCGATGCCGACCTGGCAGCGGGTCCGCAGCAGGCCGATGCGCAGGTAGCCGACGCCTCCGCGGGGCAGGGGTACCGTCTGTATCGATCGACCACGCGCGAGGTGATCGGCTACACCGATCTGACGCGTTGGGAATTATTCAAAGAGCTGATTAACAAAACTCTCTGGTGGATACTGTTGGCAATCGCGGCGCTGATCGCCTTGATCTACTTACTCGAAAAATGGCGCGACATCACCGACCTCTATCACAAGTGCCTGGCCGCCTCGGCGATGATTCACCTGCTGGCACTGTTGATGCTGATGTATTGGCTGGTCAGCCAGGCGTTCGAAGGCGGAGAGCGGCAATCGTCCGAAGTGGCGTTGTCGGTCGACGCCCTGGCTCAGGAAGAGCTGGCGATGGAGTCGGAGCAGGAACTGGCCCAGGTGGCCCGAACGACGCAGCTGATTGTGGCCAAGAACGTTCAGGATTTTCGCGAGGTGGCGTTCAGCCCCGCTGAGGTTGTGTCCAATCCTGTTGCCGTTGTGCAAAAGACGTCCGATCAATCGCTGGTCAGCAACTTCACACCGTCGAAGGCGAGCGAATCGGTGCAGACCGAAGCGGTCTCACAGCCGAAAACCGACGCGCCCGTACTGACCGAGCTGAGCCCCACCGAATTGCCCGCGCTCGAAGTCGAACAATTGGAAGTCGCCGCGGCGACCGGCGCGAAGGTGGTCGAGCCCGTCGATCCTACCAAGGACGATTTCAAGTTAAATGAAGAGGCGATCCAGCAGATCAAGACCCGTCAAGAACAACTTGAGCAAGTCACGGCTCAGAAGGTCGATGTGCGGTCCGACTCGACGTCGGTAGCCACAAGCCAGCAGCCGGTGCCGACCACCGACGCGGTCAGCGCGGTCGACGGACTCGAAGCGGACGACGCACCGCGCAAGCTGGAAGGGACAACGACACAGCAGGCGTTGGCCGAGAACTTACCGGGCCAAAATCCAGTCGACGCCCTGACCGGCGGGCTGGAATTGGAAGTCGGGGCAGTCGATCCGACCAAGGGCGATTTTAAGGGGAACGATGGGGATCTCCAGCAAGTCAAGTCCGGCAAAGCAGAGAGCGGACAAGCCAAGAATAACCAAGTCAACGTACAGTCCGGGTCCGGTTCGGTCGCCGCCAGCGGCAAACCGGCACCGACCACGGATACGGGCGGCGATGTTATCAATCCCGTCGATGGCCTCGAGGCGGATGGATCGCAAGCCAAACTCGAGGGCGTCACGTCGCAGGCGGTGTTGGCCGCGAACCTGCCCGGCGAGGATCCGCTCGACACATTCCCCGACGCGCTGAAATTTGAGGTACCCAAGAACAAACTCGATGGCAAGGCACTGACCCGCAATATCAAGGACCTCAGCGGCAAACCGTCACTCGAAGTAATCGAGGCACTCGGCGGTTCCGGGGCGACGGAGCGGGCCATCGGCCTGGCGCTGAACTGGTTCAGCAACAACCAGGAGCCCGACGGCCACTGGGAAATGAGCAAACACGGCAGCAACTCGCAGTACAACACGGCCGGGGCGGGCACCGCTCTGCTGTGTTACTACGGTTGGGGCATCAAGCACGGCACGTACGGTCAGAATTCGAAATATCCCCAACACGTCAAAGCGGTCGACAAGGCGATCGACTGGTTGCTGAAACAACAGAAGGAAGACGGCGATCTGCGGGGCTCCACGGGAGGAAATCACGGCATGTACGCGCACGGGATCGCGTCGATTGCGATCTGCGAGGCGTACGGGCTGACGAAGGATCCAAAGCTCAAGGAATCGGCGGCCAAGGCGGTCGATTTCATTCTCAAGGCTCAACACGAACAGGGCGGTTGGCGATATCAGCCGCGCACGCCCGGCGACTTATCCGTGGTCGGCTGGCAGTATATGGCGATGCATTCGGCCAGGATGGCGGGCCTGGAAATCCCCGACGAACCGTTTACGAGAGCAGGCCGATTCATCGACTCGGTCTCCGGGGGCAAGCAGGGCGGCCTCTACGGCTACACCAGCCCCGGCCCGGGCCCTCCGGCGATGACCGCCACCGGCATGTTCATGCGGCAACTTGATCTAGCGCGGCCCACCGAGCCGCGGATGCAGGAGAGCGCCGCCTTCATTAAGGCGCGGATGCTCAAGGCCGGCACCCGCGACCTCTATTACGAATACTACGCGACCCTGGCAATGTATCAGCATCAGGGTCCAACCTGGCGGCAGTGGAATGACAATCTCAAGGAGGTCTACATCGCGCTGCAGGAGACGACCGGGGCGAACATTGGCAGTTGGGATCCGAAACACGATGGCAAGCATGCCAAGGCCGGCGGCCGCGTCCTCACCACCGGCCTCGCAGTTCTGAGCCTGGAAGTCTACTACCGACTGCTGCCGCTGTACGGCTTCAGCCGCGACGAGGACAATGGCGGGCCGGCGGCCGGCGGGGCGCCGTAAAATTCTCGTCGAAGAGGATCCAGAAGATATACAGGTCGCAGAGTTGTGGGATCGGTCACTACCACACACGCCGCAGACCGGTACGCCGGAGAAAGCGCGTAACGTTTTCCGGTCTAATTGTCTCGGCTCCCCGGCCGCGATTCAAAGGCAGCTTGCAGCGGCAGGCGACGGGTCCGATCGTGCATTCGGTCGTAGCGGGGGTAGATGCCGTCGAAGACGCCTCGCAAAGTTTTCACATCTGCGTCGTCCGACGCATACGTAAGTACGACTTCCAGCCGGCCCTGATAACTGAAGTCGTCGGTACCTTCATCGGTAAGTCGTATGGTTCCGCTGAGTACCGCAAAGCGGTGGCTGTCGTTTGAACCCGCCGGGGCAAGCGACAGCTTTCCCTCGACCGTTTTGATCTTATAGACCCGCTTCGTTCGCTGATTTGTCCGCTCCATCACTCCGGGCGGGTAGACCTGGGACAGCCACGGTTTGAGTGTGGCGGCACGGACTCGACGTTTCTCTTGCGGATAGGCCAGCGGTTTCCAGTCCTGTTTGGTCAGGGGCACGACTTCGACGACCGGTGCCTGGTAAGCCCTCATCCGGTCATCCTTGAGACTCACAAAAACGCGAACGCCGCGAGATTGTTCCAAGTCCGGCAGTATCAGCGAGAGACGATTCGCCGGCCGTTCTTCGACCCTGAGCCACTGGGCCGCCCGCCGCAGTTCTCTGGCTGTGTACTGAGCCAATGAACCACGCGGTCCGCGATCATGGCGAGGCATGGCGTCGAACCAATGGACAAGCCGCCCCCTGGAGTCCAGCACTGCCAGATCGACGTTACTTTGCATTCGTTGTCGCGGCCCCGGCCCAAGTTGATGGTCAAATTTCTCGCGCCAAACGGCCCTCACCGCGGCCGGAATTTTCACGTCGTCCCGATGTCCGTGCCACGCGGTGACGATAAACGGTTGAAGCTGGTCGATCACCGCTGCATTGATCAAAGAGGTCCCCCGGACCTGCGTCGCGGTCGCTCAGCAGTGTCCCGACCGGATATCGCCGTACTGGGCATGAATAATAATCAGGACAATCGGCCGAGCTTCACGCGTCGCCCGCCGCAAAGCGTCGTCCAGTGACTCAGCCCAGTCGAGCCGATACATCGCCAACTCTCGCTCGCTCGGACGAATGTCGTCGTACTTCGCCAGAACTTGATCGACTCGTTCATCCTGCGCCGAGGCGATGCTCGCCGTAAACAGAACAGCCCCGTAGAAAACGATCTTCCGCATCGGAGTTTCCCTTTCAGGCCAGTATGTCGAATTGTTTTTCCGGCCGGGTTGAACCCGACCGCCATCCGAACCCAATTACCGCAACGCACCCTCGCACCAATTGGCGGCATCAAATCGATTGCCGTCTTCGCCGTCGTTGACGATTAGCCTAAGACGATTCACCTTAGCAATATTAATATCTACTTTCCGCGGCTTGTCGAGACCTGACATGAGCGGCGAAGACCAAAGCTTTCTGCCGTCGCCATAAACCTCAAATACCACGCTGCCCCGGCCGCCGGTTGCCGCATCCACACCAACTTCGGCCGTAAATTTCCGAAACTGACCGTTCACGGCGTATTCCAACAAGCTCGGCGAAAACACACCGATACCGTTGGAGAACGACTCTTTTTTGATTTTTAGCGGAGACCCTATCATGTTACGCGCGGCGCGGGCGTGGCCGACTTGCTGGTCGGAATGCAAAGCACCGACGGCAGAGAGCGGAAATTCACCGCCAAGATATTCAAAAGCGTGCCACGCAATCGTGTTCGCGGGTGAATGATAGCGGATTTCGACCTGCACAGTTCGGCTGCCGTCCGCAGCCGGGATATCGTTCAGAGCGGGCTCGCGAATTACGTAAATCGCCCGCCGCACGCCGCCACTGAGATTTTTGTCGCCGCGACGCAGATCCCATTGGCCGATCTTTTCACCGGCGACCAGCACATCTGCCAATTGACCTGTCTCTCCCAACAGATAGCGCTTGCGGAGCACGACTCCCGAACCCGCCGGCACCTTCAGCGTCATCGATTCCTTGCCGGCATTCGTGAAATTCAGTGCTCGACCGCGGCGGTAACGGCCGAGTGCATTACGTTCGTCAAATCTCCGCTCACGACCGCCTTCCTGTTTATATTCGAATCGTTCTACACTGCGAGGATCGTCGGACGTGGGTTCGATGACAGCGAGCACTCGCTGTGACCAGTGAGGCTTGCCTCCATCGACGACGCGGAGATGTCGCAGTGCCCGGTGTGGTTGTTCGCTGGACGGCGCGAGCGTCAACAGCACGGGCATCAGGCCACAGGCATAACCTCCTTGTTCGCTGACAACCTGCGTACCCAGAGCGTCCTCGGCGGCCAGTACCCTCAGACCAGTTCTGGCAAACGATATAATTCCAGGATCGTTGTTGCGCCACACGACGGCTACAAACCGGCTGTCGGCACGACGGCGAAATAAAACACACCGCGTTTTGCCGGGAATCATGTCCTGGATTTCAACTTCGCTCACCAATTCTGATTCGTCGAGCAGGCGGCGTATGCGTGCGGTGGCCGACCACGATGGCTTGAGCTGATAGGTGGATAATTGCTCGTCAATCGGTGGAATCGACCGGCGGCGGCGGTAGGCGAGCCCCAGACCAAGCCGCTCGTGGTCCTGATTTCGCACATCCAACACGGGACGAATGTCAAATTTTTTGAGGAGCAAATCCGAGCGGACGAGATATGCGGCCTGCTGGAACACGTCCGTGCGATTTCCGGTAGCGGCCGGGCCGCTCTTCTCGACCGCCCAATCTAAGTCGGTTATCAGAATCTGCTTGTCGCCGCGGCCCGCGGTGTTCAGTTGCCGATGGAACGTGTCGATCGTTTCCTCCAACTGCGCATCTTCGGGAGATAGGCGGCCCACGTCCATTCTTAAGTGGATGCCGGTGATGTAGTCCAGCGGATAGCGGCGCTGCTTTAACGATTCGATTTGTTCCGCGGCCGCGTCGCCCGCCTGTGCGGCTTCGACGGCGATTGCCCGCTCAACGCCCTCTAACCGACGCAAATAATCCAGTGCCGTGTCCGGTCGCATGCCACCGATCAACAGCGGCGTCTTTGCGCAATAAACGCGTCGCCAACGATCTGCGGCCCGCAGCATGGCCGCAAGCTTTTTCGGCCGCACGGCCAGTGAGCTTTTGCCATCCGGATTATCCCAAATGATCCAGCCGGCAACGTCCTTGCCCATGGCCCGCATCATTTCCGCGCAGTAGTTGTCCCAATCCTGCATACGTTTGGGAACCAGAAACGTATCAATGGCATGGCCGATGTCGCGCTGGCGACGCTGGAACGCACCCCGCTGCATTTGCTCGAAGCCGACTCCGGCGGCGTAGTAGGCGCTGAAACCCAACAGCAGCCACGGGTCGGATTCCCGGTTTCGGAAAAAATCAATCCGCCGCCGCAGACTGTCGAACTGAAAATTTCCCGGATGAAATTCGATCCAGTCCCAATCATGATCGATGTGGCCGAAACGGTCGCGAATGGCCGGGCGGAGTTTCCAATCGGTCTTTAGCGCTTCGGGCCAATCCTGTCCGAGCAGCGAACCCACATCGGCGACGAGAAGATCTTCCTCGATCGCGACTTCTGCTCCGTCAAACTTTGCCCGCAGTTGATATGCCCCCGGCGGCAGTGATTCAGCCAGCGTCACGGTTCGGCTTTCTTGAGGCCCGAGAGTGATCTCCTGGTCGATCGACGCGAGCGATCGGCCGCGCCAATCGCTGACGCGGGCGACGGTCCGCCGTACGAGCGAATTTTTGGCGTCAAAGTTAACCAGCTTGAAGCGGATCTCCTCGCTACTCGCATAAACATTGCTTTCCGACGACCGAATCGGCTGAATAACCACCCGCCGCCCGGGCGAAATGTGCGCCTGCAGAGAGATGTCGTCGACAAAAAGCGTCCCCTTCGTGGGGACCGCCTCCGTCGTATCTACGGCAAGGTGAACCCCGAGCGGATAGTCCGGCAGCCAGCCAACGATCTGCTTTTCCTTCCAGCGTGGCGGGATAGGCGGCAGATGAAACGTCAATTTACGCCAGCCTTGGAAGTCGATCCGCACGGCCGACTGGGACCGGCCGGCGGCGGTTAAACTGGAGGCGGATGCCGCCGGTCCACGGACACGCGGAAAAAAGAAATCCCACGTCCGGCTCTCGAGTCCGTGACTCACTCCGCGTTGATCTCCGATCAGCGGATAAAACCAAACACCCGACCCATCGCCGTGGACCCAAACCGAGATTTCCGTCGGAATTCCAGCAACTGGCGGATCAATGGAAACAAATTGCGTCTTCCCCGCCTGTTTATCCCAGTCAATTGCCAGGCTCCGCTGACCGGAATGCTTTTGCGCCGTGCTCGTGCGGGCGGCCATTTTCCCAGGCGGCGGCGCGTTGCTAATCCCCTCGCCGCGCAGCCCCAAAAAACCGCGATCCATTTCGAAGTCCGCAAGTTTGATAATGCTATCCGGTCGGGATAAAACAATCGCTCGTTTTGCAATCGCAGAAATATCCTGTACGTCACCGGCCACAACTTCCAGCCGCAGAGGTGCCGCATGTTTTGCAATCTCAACCGCGTGTGCGGACAGGTCGATGCGAAAGGTCTTCGCGGCCTCCGCAGCAAGCTTAAATTGTCCGCTGCCCGATGCGATGGTCACATCGTCACGATCCAACAGCGTCCAGTCGGCGCGGACTTGCCGGGCTCCCTTGCGTAACCCGTTTTGCAGTGTAACCGCCGCACCGTGTTTGGTGTTGTAGACATGATTCGGATCATCGTAACCGAGATGCACGCTCAAAGTTTCCGACGCGGGCGACTGCGTGGTGACGAAGATTGGGCCAACTTGAAAATTTTGAGCCGCGGCCTGCGAATCCGCCGCCGCTTGCCCCGGAATGACGTGCAAGCAAGTCAACTCAATCGGAAAATCGACTCCCTGGGTCGATCCGCCAGGCAGGTTTGTACCCAGGCCGCCGCCAGGCAGAGGCACTTCGAAATACCGCCAGCCGTTAAAATCCAACGTGCAGATTTCCCGCTCTCCCGAGGCGAATTCAGCTCCGTTAAAAAGCCGCGCCCAACCACGATTCCAAAAGGAGCCGAGGTTTGAATAGTCGAGGAACATCGCGCGCAGCACTGTGTTGGTTCCATTGCCCTTGATCCAGAAACCTGCCTTGTAAGCATTTCCCGGAAAGAATCGGTCGTGGCCGACATAGATGGCGGTTTCGCCTTGATAGTCGATTCGCATGGCGAATCGGTTCTGCCGGAGTTTACGCTGTTGCGTATCGCCGTCAGCCTGAGGCCCTAACTCCAAGGGAACCCGCGAGATTGCCGTCTTCGTATCGACAAACGGCGTACAACGCTGACCTTCGCCATGCGTCCAACTGTGCAGCCAGCCGTTGTAGCCCCCCTTAATATCGTACCAGGCCGTTCGCCAGCGGCCGAAAACGTCCGACATGTCGTCGAACAGTAGCCGGTTGTTGCCCATCACAATCGTGTAGTCGAATTTCTTCGACACCTCGACCAGTTCTCCCGAGAGGATATCGCCACTGATTTTGAATGGCGGTAAAAAAGAGGCAAGCGCGTCGGGCTTCAACTCCAATTTGGTCTCTTTGCCTATACCCGCCGCCAATTCTATGGCCAAATCACGATCGACCACCAGGTTTTCATTGCGGTCGGTCATCCGCACCCGGGCGGAAATCTGGGCGGCAACATCGTGAAAACTGCGGACGTCCAGAAACAATGTAACGTCATCACTAAAATCGCGTGTCGTCGGGCCAAGCAGCCCGACACCAAATGTGGCGGAATGTTTCGCCTCCGCCGAAAACAATCGCATGTCGTCGAGCCAAATCCGACCACTGAGTTTCGGCTCGGCTGCCGGTTGGTCATTGCTACTCGGCGGGGCAATCACTTGCAACTGATGCAACCAAACATCGTAATTCGCAGCGGCGGATACGGCAGATGCATTCAATTCAATCTCGCGCCAGCCTGCGAAATCCAGCACGAGTGGTTTGTTCGGCGTATCCACGTCGGCGACGGCCAGATTGAAATTTTTATGGCCGCGGTAAAGGCGCCGGCCTTGGTCGTCGTAATAGCGCTCGGCCTGCCGCAGAACCAGCAGCAATTGGTTGCCCGATCCGTCGGCTTTGATCCAGAGTTTGAGCGCACCGGATCCGGGCACCTTGTACCGCAACTCGGGAAACAAGAAGTCCGCACGTTTCTGCTTCGGGTCCATTTGGTAATCGCATCGCGCGGCGGCCAAGCCAACCCGCGCATTGTCGTTATCAGCGGACCAATTAATCGCCCCTTTGCCCTCGATCGGCGCAGTAAAGTTTTCAACAAGCCAATAGCGAATCGGCTCGTCCTCTTCAGCGATCGTCACGAAATCGCCTGAAAAAAGACCCATCGAAAAAAACGCATAGACCAACAAACGTGTCATCTTTTTGCCATTCATTTTTTTGTCGCGATCTCCGGCGCCTGCCACACGCCGACTTGGCTGCGGAATTCCGCGAACGTGCGATTGCCATATTCGACGATATTGACCCGTCGCTGAACGAAGTAAAGGCGGTCTTTGTACACCGTAATGTCGACCAGATTCCCGAGCGGGCTTGGCGGAACAAAACGGCCGTCCGCTAGTCCGTCTTGGCGCCGCAAAACGTGCAGCGCCGATTCAGTCGGCACGATTATCTGCGTCTGCGTGGCGGCCGACTGTCCGGAGAGCCGGGAGCCGAGGTTACGCTGCCAGCGGACTCGGCCGTCGTGCCCAACGAGCGCCGCTGTACCCTGATCCGTGACAAACGTCACGCCGTCCGCGGTCACGACCGGGCAACGGCTGATATATCCGTCGAGTTTTACCGACCACACCCCCCGACCGTTGGCGGCATCGAGCGCATGTGCCGTGCCTTGTTCGTCGCCGATGTAAATCCGGCCGTTGGCCAGTGCGGGGCTAGTTCGCGAAAACGGTCCAATCGGCGCTTTCCAAACCAAACTGCCGCTTCGGGCATCGACACTGTAAACATGGCCGTCGTACGAAGCGAAGAAAACCCTGGCCGCAAGATTATCCGCAAACGACAACACGGGCGCACTGCGGATTTTTCCGCCCGTAGCAAATTCCCAAATCAAAATTCCTGAATCGATATCCACCTTGTACAACCGGCCGTCATCCGATCCGAAATAAACATCGTCACCATTCGGCACGGGCGACGAATACACGCGGCCACCGGTTTTGAATCCCCATAAATAGGCGCCGTTGTCGGCCACTGCGTGCAGCTTATGATCGGCGGCGCCGACGAGCATCCGCCCGCTGTAGTGCGCCGGCGTACTGGTCAAACCGACGGTCTGCAACAGCCGCGTTTTGTCCCAACGAAACTGGCCACTGTCGTTGCGGACGAGCGGTTTCAGACCGCCCCAGTTACTCACACGTCCCTCGCCGTCCCGCACCAGACCGCTGGGGTCGCCGATGTTGTATCGGTCGTGAAAGATCGTCCCGCTGCTGTGGAATGCGGCGTTGTGGTGCTGCAAAAACACCTGGCGGTAGTTGCCAACCATATCGGGCGGTAGGTTTTTCCGCACATGCGCCGGGCCGCCCATGAACATCGGCACACCATCCGCATCGTTGGGAAAGCCGCGTCCACCGACGTCGGGCCCGCCGAGCGGACCGTAAAGCTCAACCTCGGTCAGACAGTCGGACAGCGCCGGATGTTTGCCCGGCAGAATCTTGATCGAATCCGTGAATACCGGTTCCGGCAGATGAACCACAATAAACTGCCGTCGGTTGCCGCGGACGATCCCGACCGTCTTCGGTACAGGTGGCTGCAGCGCGAAATCGTTGGCCAGAATACCGATGAATTCGTATGCGTTGTCGGGCGTCGCATTGTTCAAATACAAGACGACGTGTGAGATCCACGCCGGCTCTTGCAGTACTGCGCTGAAGCCGATCGGATCAGCCAAGCCAATCCAACGCCGGCCGAGGTCGTCCTGACGGCCGTTGTGCAAAAAGGCCTGCTCCTGCAAGTAAATCGTCCGCGACGACGTGCCGCCCTGGCGATAGGCGGCGACGTGATTTTGCTCCATTAATTTCTCGCGCAGTCCTGTCGGCAGCTTGTCGTACTTGACGCGGACATCGTCGACGAACGTCGGCTCAACTTCGTGCAACTCCGGGTCGGCCAGCAGGTTTGCCGATGGAAATCGGACCGCCCGCAAACTCACATCGTCGACCAGCACGACGCCGCCCTCGGCTTCAAACAGCACGGATATGGCCTGCGTGTCCGACATCGACTTGACCGCCAAGCGACCAAATGCCCACTGCCCCGGCCGACCACGGAACACGGAAGCAGTGACGCCGGGCCCCCCGCCACTGACGAGTTCGCAACCCGCAGCAAGATTTACGCCGGGCGAATCGGTCTTGAACCAGAACTCTAGCAAATACGTCGCCGACGGAATCACCTTGCGCGCAACCTGCTGGCCGGCGGATTGGCTCGCGCCGAGTTGCAGACCGCGGTTACCGGAGCGGCCAACGGCGACAATTTCAACCGAGCCGCCCGCAGTATACCAAACACCAACCCCGGCCCCCGGCGGGGAATCGTCCGGGCGTTCTCCCTCTAGCCGCGGCACTGATTTAGTGTTTTCGAACCCGCCGTCGGCGAGTTGCTCGATTCCCATCCGCAGGACACCATCGTATTCGCCAGGGCGATCCGTTCCCGTATCAAAAACACGAATTGCCGCTTCGGCATCGCGAAGATTTGCCGCCAGAATGTACGACCTGTAGTCGCCAACCGGCTTGCTGTACAAATCGCGGAGCCGCTTTTTCCAGCGGAGTTTACCCGCAGCGTCCAGCCGCACGATCATCCCATTATTGGTAGCGGCAATTAGTTCGCCATCAATCGGAAACAGCTTTGCGCTAAAACGCACGTTTGCTTCCCAGAGCGTCCTGCCGTCCGCCAAAGAGATGGCGCGGATTTCACCAAAAGGATTGACACGGTAGATCCGCTTTCCATCCGCGCTGGAGGGGTACGATTGCAAACGGTCATCGCCCACTCCCCAGCTCAACGACTTTTCCGGCACCAGCCACGGCTCGGCGGCGTAGTTCTCCCAAACCGTTTCTCCGTCGGCCGACAACATCCGCGTGTAATTGGGCAGCAGTTGCAGACCGGAAGGGGGCTTCTCGTCGAGCACGGTAACCGGGCTGTTCTTCCGCCCTAGTCCGGAATCCAGCTTGTATTCGCCGATCTTCCCGTCCAACTGCATCACCGCTTGGAATGGGCCGATGTGCGCGAATGGTAAATTCGAATCGGCGGGCCAACTCACCCGTACGTCCGGATTGCCGCTACTGCCTCGGTCGTCGAAAAACGAGGCGAGTACCTCGCCGCTGCGGGCGTCGATGACCTGCGGACGATGCCCCCAAACCGTGTAGTAACCGCCGAAGCCGATCGCCGAACCGATCACGCGGATTTCACTGTACGCCAGCCGCCCGCCATCCGGACTTATGGCGACGTTCTTAATTCGACAATTTTGTATAAAACTCGCTGCCGCAGTCTGTTCGGCTTCCTGGCAGTATTCGGCGATTACCGGCAACCGGTCGTGGAACCACATCCGCTCGCCCTCGTAGGTTACCGCAAGCAAACCAGTTCTGCCCCGGACAAGAATTTGCCGCAACTTGGGATTGAAGTTGAAACCAACCTTGGTCGTCACCGCCCCTTCCCCGCCGTGGAAGGTCGGCCATTCGGTCGCGGAGAACTTTTTAAAAACTCTGCCGGTCGCCGCTTCGATCAAAAAGGCATAATAACCACGACCGGTGGCGGCAACGACCTTCTTTCCGCCGTCGTACCAGCGGGCAAAGTAGACGTTGTGCTCCGGGAGAAACGTCTTCCACAGCAGCTCGCCATCGGCAGAAAAACAGAAGAGATTCTGGCCGTAGCCGAAGGTCCCCACCAGCGTGCGGCCGGTGGCCGGATCGACGTCAAGCGAAACGACGAGATCTTCATTGCTAATCGCTTCACGGTAGCTTGATGGGGTACGGTCCGTTTTGTTAGCGGGCGCCAGTTTCGCGTCGGCGTCGGGCGTACCGAGTTGTATGTTGGGGTGGACCGCATCGCGGGATGGATTGGCAAAGCGGCCTTCACTCGCCGCAATTTCCAACAGCGCATCGATACCGCGATGCAATCCGCCGTCATCCGACGCCAAAACACAAACCGTGTCGAAGTAGTTGGAAAATGCCCGCCGCGCCCAGCCGACCAGGCCGCGTCCGGCGCCTGGAAAATTGTCGGTGAGCGGTTCGGCCAGTACATCGGCGGTGATGATGGCTTCGATGAGGCTGTTTTCGTAACGCTTGCCGATCAAGATGACGGGCGCTTCGACGAAGATGCTGGGCGCTATCAGCCCGCCGCGCCAGTCGCGGCGGCCATCGACATTGGCCATTCCGCCGGCGAGCATCTCACCAATAGGGATTACAAAAACGTCGTTATAGTTGACGATCTTCGCGCGAATGCCGTGTCGTTTGAGGCCGGAGCGCAGCCGCTCGGCCAGCGGGGCGATGTGAGGCATCTGGCGGTCGTCGACGACAATATTGATTTCCTTGTCGTCCGACTTCGTCGAACGCCCCAGAAATTCGGCAATTCGCGTCTCATCGCGGAGCCAAACTTCTCGTTCGTCGAGTTTCGCCAGTGGCAAATCGCCGGCAGTCACGTTAATGGTCGCTTCGGACCACGCGCCGCTGATGAGTTCACGGACCCGCAATCTCCAAATGCCGGGTTCGGTATTCACGGGTATTGTGTACGCACCGCGGTACTGCGGAGTCGCAGCGCGGAAGACTTCGTAAATCAAATCGCCGCGGGGCGTACGAAGCTGAACTTCGAGCGGAAAGCCGGCGTCGATCGGCTTGCCTTGGGCGTCGCGGACCGCGACGCGGTAATTCAAATCAGCGCCGGTCGAAACAGTTGGCGGCGCCTCCAAGTGGACCCGGTCGATCGCAGCAGGTAGAAACGCGTAAATCTTGCCGGGATAGTGCCGCAAATCGGCTTCGAGTGTTTGCCAAAGGGTCGTCGCCTCACTTCCCGGCGGAGCTTTAACGCCGCGACGCGACGCGATTACTTTCATTCTCTTCATTTCCAGCATGTCGTAACAAACTTCGCCGGCTTTGGGAAAACTGAGCGTCGGCGTATCGGGTGCCTGATAGAGCGTCTTGTGCAAACCCGTGAAATTCGTCGGCGCAAAGTTCGAGACAACCAGGTACTTCCCGCTGCGGCTGCGCAGCCAGTCGGGACCTAGGACCATGCCGTGTTCCGCGGCGGGCGGAATGTGCTGTTTCAGAAAATCGCCGACCAAAGCAGTCGTCTTTTCGCTGAGTTCGAATACCTCGTCGAACGTCGAATCGATGTACTTCGGCCACGCATTGCGCATGCCGTCGTCGAATTCCCCGAAATCCGAATCGAGCCGTCGCAGACCTTCGATCGGCAACTTACTGCCGCGCTCGGCGACCAGTAGCTTGCCGTCATCGGCCAGACTCCTGAGCGACTTCAGAATGTTGCCGGGAACTTCATCGGCAATCGTAAAATTCGGCGTGAAGATGACGTCGTAGTCGTGCCCCTCGCCGGCCAGAATTTGCTCGTCGTAAAGAAAATCGGCGGGAAATCCGGCCCTCATGCAGGCGGCCCACAGCCCTTCGCATTGGAAGGGGGCTTTGGCCGCTTTGTGCAAGCCGAGGTGATCGGCCTTGCGGCTATAGTAGATCGCCACTCGCTTATAACCTTTGTCACAAGCCCGTAATAAATCACCATAGGGCTCACAAAACCGAGCGGTACAGTCGCGCAGGGTGTCGGCGTGATCGATATAGGTGGGTTCTTGCGGCCGCGTCTGGCATTCGAAGTACGTGATGCCCTCCACCTTCTGCGACAACGCGAAAAAAACCTGCCGCATGACGTGCCGCTGGAAGAGCGCGGGACCACTATGCGTGTGGACCTGGGTCCAAACGTCAAGCGGACGATGAACACTTCGAGCGGTCTGAGGCGGGCCGCGTCGCGTGTTCTTAGTTCGCGTCCGCAGCACATCCGCCAAGATCGGCGCATAGATCGGTCGGTCTCCGTAGCCACCGTCCTTGTACATTACGGTCGCCGCAATATCGAGATCGCGGAACATCGTGGCCGTATAGCCGTGATCGCCCATCCGGTTGCCGTTGCCACCGCCGTACCTCTGCAGCGTGAAGTTGCGGCTGGACTGCATGACCTCCTTGGCACCACGGGCCGTGCGGGCGGAGAAATTCGACCACTCCCAATCTTCGTGCTCGGCCCGTGTGCGAAACAGGGCTAAATCCTTATCA